>NZ_JBSGFD010000067.1:0-42368 GCF_053603215.1 Kitasatospora sp. NPDC004240
TAAGGTGCCGCTGGGGGGCCCCCGACCCCCCCCCCCCGCCCCCCCGCCCGTGCCCGGGCGGGGGCGGCTGCCCCGTCTGACGGCCGCGCGGCGCGGCCCGTCCACCGCTACCCGGCACGCCGGGGGGCGGGTACGGTCAGGCACGCCGCCGGCCGAGCCGCATCACCGCCGCACCCGCCGCGATCAGCGTGGCCGAGAGGCCGAGCAGGATCGGCATCCCCTCGGACCCGGTCTCGGCCAGCTCACCGTGGTGACCGGGCTTGCCGTGGTCCTGGTCCTGGCCGTGCTGCCCGCCCTGCTGGCCGTGGCCCTGGTGGCCCTGGCCCCCGCCCTGGTGGCCGGACTGGTGCCCGGGCTTGCCCCCGTGCTCCTGGCCGCCGTGGTGGACCGGCTTGCCCGGCTTCCCCTGCGCGGCGGAGTTCGCCTTGTTCACGTTCTTCGAGGCCTGGACGTTCTTCTGGCTCTGCTCGTTGGACTGCTTGTTGTACTGCGCGGCCGACTGGTGCGCGGAGTTGTCGAGGCTGTTCTTCACGACGACGGTCACGTGGACGTGCTGGTCCTGCCCCTGGGACTGGCCCTGCTTGCCGCTCTGGCTCTGGCCCTGGGCCTGCTCCTGGCCCTGGCCCTGGTGCTGCTGGTTGCTCTGCCCCTGACCCTGGCTTCCGTGGCCCTCGTGGCCGCCCTCGCCCTCGTGGCTGCCCTGACCCTCGTCGTCGCAGTCGTCGCCGGCGGCCTGCTGGGCCGCGGGAGCCTGCTGGGCCGCTGCGGTCGACTGGCCCGAGGGAGCCTGCTGGCCCGCTGCGGCCGGCTGACCGGCGGGAGCCTGCTGACCGCCGGGGGCCTGCTGACCCGCTGCGGCCGGCTGGCCCGCGGGGGCCGACTGACCCGCGGGGCCCTGCTGACCCGCCGGTGCCGGGGCCATCGGACGGCTGCGCTCCACGCGGTCCTCGCCCGCCAGCGAGGGCTCGTCCTCCTCGACGGCGTCGTCCTCGACCGCCTCGTCGCCCTCCGACGCCGGGCCGTCGGCCCACTCCTCCTCGGCCTCGGCGTCATCGGCGTCCGCCCGGTGGGCCGGCCGGAGCACGGGCGCGGTGTGGAAGGTGCTCCGGCCGTTGAAGGTCCAGGTGCCGGCGGCGGAGCCGGTGTTCGCCTCGGCCGAGCGCAGCAGGCTGTCGACCCATTCGCCCTGGGCCTGCGCCGATTCGGAGGCCGCGCCACGGTCGACGAGGGGCGAGGCGTAGGCGGTGCCGTCGGCGCCGCAGACGAGGGCGGCCGAGGCCAGTCCGGACACGACCAGGGTGGTGATTCGAGTACGCATGACACTCCAGGATGATCCGCAAAACGGATCTTCTGAATACGCTCCCGTGTCACCCGGTCACGGCGCGCACCGCTGCGGAGTAACCGCATCGGCCTAACGAATTAGCGTGCACGGAGGACGCCGTCCGGGCGACCCCGGCAACACCGCGGGCCCGCTCCGACCGGAGCGGGCCCGCTTGGCAGTTGACGTACCGTCAGAGCACCTGGAGGTTCTTCCGCAGCTCGAACGGCGTCACCTCGGAGCGGTACTCCTCCCACTCCTGGCGCTTGTTGCGCAGGAAGAAGTCGAACACGTGCTCGCCGAGGGTCTCGGCGACCAGTTCGCTGCGCTGCATCAGGTCGATGGCCTCGCCGAGGTTCTGCGGCATCGGCTGGATGCCGAGGGCGCGGCGCTCGGCGTCGCTGAGCGCCCAGACGTCGTCGTCGGCGCCCGGCGGGAGTTCGTAGCCCTCCTCGATGCCCTTGAGGCCGGCGGCGAGGGTGACGGCGTAGGCGAGGTAGGGGTTGCAGCCGGTGTCGAGGGAGCGGACCTCGACCCGGGTGGAGCCCTGCTTGCCCGGCTTGTACATCGGGACGCGGATCAGCGCGGAGCGGTTGTTGTGGCCCCAGCAGATGTACGAGGGGGCCTCGCCGCCGGCGCCCGCGGTGCGCTGCGAGCCGCCCCAGATGCGCTTGTACGAGTTGACCCACTGGTTGGTGACCGCGGCCGTCTCGGCGGCGTGGCGCAGCAGGCCGGCGATGAAGGAGCGGCCGACCTTGGAGAGCTGGTACTCGGCGCCGGACTCGTGGAAGGCGTTGCGGTCGCCCTCGAAGAGCGAGAGGTGGGTGTGCATGCCGGAGCCGGGGTGGTCGGAGAACGGCTTCGGCATGAAGCTGGCGTGCACGCCCTGCTCCAGCGCGACCTCCTTCATGACCAGGCGGAAGGTCATGATGTTGTCGGCCGTGGAGAGCGCGTCGGCGTAGCGCAGGTCGATCTCCTGCTGGCCCGGGGCGCCCTCGTGGTGGGAGAACTCCACCGAGATGCCCATCGACTCCAGCATGGTGATCGCCTGGCGGCGGAAGTCGTGGCCCACCCCGCGCGGGGTGTGGTCGAAGTAGCCGGACTGGTCGGCGGGGATCGGCGGGGTGCCGTCGCCGGGCAGGTTCTTCAGCAGGAAGAACTCGATCTCGGGGTGGGTGTAGAAGGTGAAGCCGAGGTCGGAGGCCTTCTCCAGGGTGCGCTTGAGCACGAAGCGCGGGTCGGCGAAGGAGGGGGAGCCGTCCGGCATCAGGATGTCGCAGAACATCCGGGCCGTGCCGGGCGTCTCGGAGCGCCACGGCAGGATCTGGAAGGTGGTCGGGTCGGGCTTGGCGATCATGTCCGACTCGTAGACCCGGGCGAAGCCCTCGATCGCCGAGCCGTCGAAGCCGATGCCCTCCTCGAACGCCTGCTCCAGCTCCGCCGGCGCCACCGCGACCGACTTCAGGAACCCGAGCACATCGGTGAACCACAGCCGGACGAACCGGATGTCACGCTCTTCAAGCGTACGAAGCACGAACTCCTGCTGCTTGCCCATGGGGACAGTCTCACCTCTGCTCTTTACGTTCGTGTTACGCCCGGAAACCGCCCGGAGACGACTGACCCCATCATGGCGGATCAAGACCCCCGACGGCACCGGCGACCCCACCACGGCCGCCGTCCGGGACGTACCCGGAGGACCGCCCGGCACCCCGCCCGCGGCCTCGTCCGACGCCTCACCCCACCCCCCGGCCGAGACATTGCGTCAGATCGACGATTACACTCGTGGCATGCCCAATCTCCGTCTCGCCCTGAGCCAGATCGACCCCTGGGTCGGTGACATCGCCCGCAACAGCGATGAGGTGGTGCGCTGGACCAAGCAGGCCGCCGCGGCCGGCGCCCAGCTGGTCGCGTTCCCCGAGATGGTCCTGACCGGGTACCCGGTCGAGGACCTCGCGCTGCGCAGTTCCTTCGTCGAGGCCTCCCGGGCCGCCGTGGTCGAACTGGCCGCGCGGCTGGCCGACGAGGGACTGGGCGAGCTGCCGGTGGTGGTCGGGTACCTGGGCCGCTCCGAGCACGCCTCGCCCCGCTTCGGCCGTCCGGCCGGCTCCCCGCAGAACTGCGCCGCGGTGCTGCACCGCGGCGAGGTGGTCACCCGGTTCGCCAAGCACCACCTGCCCAACTACGGGGTGTTCGACGAGTACCGCTACTTCGTGCCGGGCGACCAGCTGCCGGTGCTGCGGGTGCACGGGGTGGACGTCGCGCTGGCGATCTGCGAGGACATCTGGCAGGACGGCGGCCGGGTCACCGCCGCCCGCGAGGCCGAGGCCGGCCTGCTGCTGGTGATCAACGGCTCGCCGTACGAGCGCAACAAGGACGACGTCCGCCTGGAGCTGGTGCGCCGCCGCGCCGCCGAGGCGGGCTGCCCGCTGGCGTACGTCAACATGGTCGGCGCCCAGGACGAGCTGGTCTTCGACGGCGACTCGATCGTGGTCGGCGCGGACGGCGAGGTGCTGGGCCGCTCGCCGCAGTTCGAGGAGCACCTGCTGGTGCTCGACCTGGACCTGCCGGCCGCGAGCGCCAACCACACCGACGGGCTGCTGCTCAGCGACGGGATGCACCTGGTCCGGGCCGAGCTGGGCGGCGAGCCGCAGGACGCGCCCGGGGACGCGGTGCGGGCCGAGGTCGCGCCGCGGCTGAGCGACGAGGCCGAGATCTGGGAGGCGCTGGTCGCCGGCACCCGGGCGTACGTGCGCAAGAACGGCTTCCGCTCGGTGCTGATCGGCCTGTCCGGCGGCATCGACTCGGCGCTGGTGGCGGCCATCGCGGTGGACGCGATCGGGGCCGGGAACGTGTACTGCGTCTCGATGCCGAGCCGCTACTCCTCGCAGCACTCCCGGGACGACGCGGCCGAACTGGCCCGCCGCACCGGGCTGAACTTCCGCACCGTGCCGATCGCCCCGATGTTCGACGCCTACCTGGCCGCCACCGAGCTGACCGGGCTGGCCGAGGAGAACCTGCAGTCCCGGCTGCGCGGCACCCTGCTGATGGCGATCTCCAACCAGGAGGGGCACATCGTGCTCGCGCCCGGCAACAAGAGCGAGCTCGCGGTCGGCTACTCCACGCTGTACGGCGACTCGGTGGGCGCGTACGGGCCGATCAAGGACGTCTACAAGTCGCTGATCTTCCGGCTGGCCCGCTGGCGCAACGAGGAGGCCGAGCGGCGCGGCGAGGTGGCGCCGATCCCGGAGAACACCATCAGCAAGCCGCCGTCCGCCGAGCTGCGACCGGACCAGAAGGACACCGACTCGCTGCCCGACTACGACCTGCTGGACACCGTCCTCGACCTGTACGTCGAGGGCGACCAGGGCCGGGACGCGATCGTGGCGGCCGGCTTCGCCCCCGAGGTGGTGGACCGCGTGGTGCGCCTGGTCGACACCGCCGAGTACAAGCGCCGGCAGTACCCGCCGGGCCCGAAGATCTCGGTCAAGGGCTTCGGCCGGGACCGCCGGCTCCCGATCACCAACCGGTGGCGCCGGGGCTGACCCCTGCGGGCCCCCTCCGGCAGGCAGGAGGGGGCCGGGCTCAGTACCGGTAGTCGGCGGCGACCGCGAGGTGGTCGCTGCCGTCCCGGTCGAGGACCTTGGAGTCGGTGGGCCTCAGCCCGCCCTTGCTCATGATCTGGTCGATCCGGGCCATCGGGAACTCCGCCGGCCAGCTGAAGCCGAAGCCGTCGCCGGCCGCGCCCTGGGCCGATCGCATCTGGGAGGTGATCGGCGCCAGGCTGCGGTCGTTCATGGTGCCGTTGAGGTCGCCCATCAGCAGCACCTTCTTCAGCGGCTCCGCCTCGATCGCGTCGCCCAGCGCCTGCGCCGAGGCGTCCCGCTGGTCGGCGGTGAACCCGCTCTCCGCCTTCAGCCGCACGGAGGGCAGGTGCGCCACGTACACCGCGAGCGGGCCCTGCGGGGTGGTCACCTGGGCGCGGAAGGCCCGGGTCCAGCCCATCTTGATGTCCACCACCTTCACCCCGCCGATCGGGTAGCTGGACCAGAGCCCGACCGTGCCCTCCACCGCGTGGTACGGGTACGTGTCGGCCAGCCCCTTCTCGTACGCGCGCAGGTCCTTGCCGGCCAGCTCCTGGAGGGCGACGATCTGCGCGCCGGACGCCTTGAGCAGCTTGACGGTGCCCTGCGGGTCGGTGTTGCCGGCGGCCACGTTGTGGCTGACCACGCGCCAGTCGGCGGTGCCGCCGCTCTTGTCGCTCAGCAGCCCGCCGAACAGGTTGAACCAGAGCACGGTCGGCAGCAGCAGGGCGATCAGCGCGGTGGCCGAGCGGCGCAGCAGGGCCGGCACCAGCAGCACCGGGACGGCCAGGCCCAGCCAGGGCAGGAAGGTCTCCAGCAGGCTGCCCAGGTTGCCGACGTCGTTGGGGACGTCGGCGTGGAAGACCAGCAGGGCGGCGGTCAGCAGGGCGAGGACGGCGACGGCCAGGCCGCGGCGCCAGGTGGTGGCGCCGCGCGCGTCACGGCCCCAGTGCCGCAGTCCGAGGAGGCCGGGGCCGGCGGGACGCCCCGGGCCGGGGCGCTCGGGGCCGGCGCCGGGCACCTCGGAAGGCTCGTCCGGCGCGGGCGCGACGTCCGGCCGGTGCGCGACACCCGGTGTGTGCGGCTCGTACGGCGTGTGCGGCTCGTACGGTTCGCCGAAGGAGCCGGACGGACCGGACGGGGGCGGGTCGCCGAACGGCCCGGGCGCGCCGGCCGCGGGGGCACCGGCAACGGCCGAACCGGCGGGTTCGGCCGGCCCGGCCGGCTCCGGGTCGGCGCCCGCTCCGGTCGGTGCCGTCGCGTGGTCCGCCCTGTCCGCCTGCGCCATGCCGCTCCCCGTGTCGGTGCTCCGTGCCGTGCCGATGCCGGTACGAACGGCCCGCGCGGTCGCCCGTGTCCGGGCGTCCACCCAGCCTATGCCGGGAGGGACGCGGAGCCGGCCGGACGGGTTCCGGCGTGGCACCGTTCCGTGACCTTGGGCACACGGTTGTGGCACGGCGGCGGCCCGGAGGAGGCTCAGGACGTCCCGTGCGGCGGGGCGGCCAGTCCGGTCAGCAGGGCGTCGACCATGGTGGCGGGCAGCTCGGGGTCGTCCAGGTCGGACTCGTCCCAGAGCACGCTGCGGGTGAGGATCGGGCCGAGCAGCAGGTCGCCGAGCAGCTCCGCGTCCAGGTCGCCGCGGAGCTCGCCGGTGGCGATGCCGCGCTCGACGACGCCCTGCAGCAGCCGGCGGCGGGGCCTGATGGCGCGCTCCTTGTAGGCGGCGTGCAGCTCGGGCCACTGGTGCATCTGGCCGAGGGCGACCTTGAGCACCCAGCGGGAGCGCTTGGCGAGGCCGCGCTGGCGCATGTACTCGATCATGGCGATGAGGTCGTCGCGGACGCTCCCGCCGGTGAGCTGCGGCTCCGGGGCCTCCAGCCGGGAGACCACGTCGACCAGCAGGGCCTCCTTGTTGGGCCAGCGGCGGTAGATGGTCGCCTTGCCGACGCCGGCGGCGGTGGCGATGCCCTCGATGGTCAGCTCGGCGAGGCCGGCGCCGTCCTCCATCAGCCGCTCGACCGCGGCGAAGATCGCCTGCTCGGCGGCCTCGCTGCGCGGGCGTCCGCGGCGCGGGGTCGCGTCGCACGCGGTGTCGCACGCCTCGGCCGTGGCCTCGGTGTTCATCCCCGCTCTCCTCTCCCCAGGTCACCGGCGCCGGGGTGCCCGCGCCCGGCGCCGTCGTTCCGATGTCGTCCCGCCGGTCCCGCCCACCGCCTCCCGGGCGGCCGGCCGGTGACCGGCGGCCCGACGGGCGGGGCCCCGCCGCGCCGGTGCTCCGGTACGGCAGGGCCCCCATTGTGACGCAGCCCGGTCCGCCCGGGCACGACCATCCGCGCGCCGGCCGGACCGCGCGCCGTACGGCCGCCGCAGGTCAGCGGCCGCCCGGCGGTTCCGCGGCCCGGCCGGGCGCGGCCGTGGCTCAGGCGTCCACGGGCTCGCGCTTCTGGGCGGGCACCGGGGCGCCCGGGGCCGCGGGGACCTTGCCGGGCAGCAGGAACCAGGCCAGCAGCGCGCCGACGAAGGTGACCCCGGCGGACAGCAGCGCCACCACGTGCATCGCGTCGATGAACGCCGCGTTGGCGGGGTCGATCAGCGCCTTGCCCTGCTCGCCGAGCCGCCCGGCGACGGCCAGGGTGGCCTCCAGCGACTCGCCGGCCTTCTCCCCCAGGCCGTTCGGCAGGTGGTCGAGCCGGTCGGAGATGCCGTCGCGGTAGACGGTGGAGAGCACCGCGCCGAGGACGGCGACCCCGAGCGAGCCGCCGACCTGGCGGAAGGTGTTGTTGACCGCCGAACCGGCGCCGGCCTTCTCGCGCGGCAGCGCGCCCATGATGGCCACGGTGACCGGTGGCATCACGTGCGCCATGCCGGCGCCCATCAGCGCGCCGAGGGCGACCAGCACCCAGATCGGAGTGTCGGTGTCCAGCAGCAGGTAGCCGAGGAAGCCGACGGCGATCAGCGCCATGCCGCCGGCGCAGGTGGCGCGGATGCCGAAGCGGTCGACCACCAGCCGGGCCCGGGGCGCGAACACCAGCTGGGCCCCGGCCAGCGGCAGCATCAGCATCCCGGCCTCCAGGGCGCTGTAGCCGCGCACGCTCTGGGTGTAGAAGACGCCGAAGAAGGAGACGCCCATCAGCGCGAAGAAGACCAGGCCGACGACCACGACGGAGGCGCTGAACACCCGGTCGCGGAACCAGGTGACGTCCAGCGCGGGGTGCGCGGTCCTGCGCTCGAAGACCACGAAGGCGGCCAGCGCCAGCAGGCCCACCAGCATCGGCGCCCAGGCCCCCGGGGCGGTGAAGTCGGCCAGCTCGCCGCCCTTGATGATGCCGTAGATGAGGGCGACCAGGCCGACGATGGAGAGCAGCACGCCGACCGGGTCCAGCCGGCCGGGGTTCGGGTCCTTGGACTCGGGCACCAGCACGATCATCGCGATCACGGCCGCGATCACGATCGGCACGTTGACCAGGAAGACCGAGCCCCACCAGAAGTGCTCGATCAGCAGACCGCCGGTGATCGGGCCGATCGCGATGGCGAGGCCGACCGCGCCGGCCCAGATGCCGATCGCCTTGGGCTGCTCGGAGCGCTCGAAGACGTTCATGATGATGGCGAGCGTGGCGGGCATCGCGAAGGCGCCGCCGACGCCCATCAGCGCGCGGTAGCCGATCAGCTCACCGGGCGAGGACGCGAGCGCGGACAGCAGCGAGGCGATCCCGAAGACCACCATGCCCAGCACCAGGGCGCGCTTGCGGCCGAAGCGGTCGCCGAGCAGGCCCGCGGTGAACAGCAGCCCCGCGAAGACCAGGGTGTAGGAGTTGATCGCCCATTCCAGGTCGCTCTGGGTGGCGCCGAGGCCGGTGGGCGCGGGCGTCGCGATGGTCTTCATGGCGACGTTGAGGATCGAGTTGTCGAGCACCACCACCAGCAGGGCGAGCACCAGGGTGCCCAGGATCGCCCAGCGGCGGCGGTGGATGGCTTCGGGCACGCGCGGTGGTGCGGCGGCGGTGGTCATGGCAGTCCCCGGTCTTCCCGTCCGTACAGATGGCTCCGACGGCGCGGCCGGTGCGGATGGCCCCGTGCGCCGCGTGGATCTGGCGGGAATTTACGATCCGCTCGCGTCTCGTAACCCCCGGAGCCAGGCTAGCGCTCTTTTCGATACGAGACGAGCCCGTATCGTAAAGCCTCGGCAAAAAGCCGGGAGGGGCCGGTGTGGCGTGGATCGCACCCGCCGGGACGTACGCCTCTTTGCGCCCGCGCCACGGCGTGCAAGCATGGAGGGGATCCGGGGACGCCGCACGGCGCCACGAGACGACAACCCTTCAGGAGCCTGTTCGATGAACGCTTCTTCGCCTTCGCCTGCCCAGAACCAGGCGTCGACCGCCACCCTCTACGGTGGCATCACCAACCGCCGCGTCACCGTCCGCGACCTCGCCGCCGCCAAGCAGCGCGGCGAGAAGTGGTCCATGCTGACCGCGTACGACGCGCTGACCGCCGGGGTCTTCGACGAGGCCGGCATCCCGGTGCTGCTCGTCGGCGACTCGGCCGGCAACTGCCACCTCGGGTACGAGACGACCGTGCCGGTGACCATGGATCAGATGGTGATGCTCTCCGCCGCCGTCGTCCGAGGCACCAAGCGCGCGATGGTCGTCGGCGACATGCCGTTCGGCTCGTACCAGGAGTCGCCCGCGCAGGCCATGCACAACGCGGCCCGGCTGATGAAGGAGGCGGGGGTCGGCGCGGTCAAGCTGGAGGGCGGCGAGCGCAGCGCCCGCTCCATCGAGCTGCTGGTCGAGGCCGGCATCCCGGTGATGGCGCACATCGGCCTCACCCCGCAGTCCGTGCACGCCTTCGGCGGCTACCCCGTCCAGGGGCGCGGCGACGAGGCGGCCCACCAGCTGCTGCGCGACGCCAAGGCGGTGCAGCAGGCGGGCGCCTTCTCCGTCGTGCTGGAGGCCGTACCGGCCGAGCTGGCCGCCCAGGTCACCGAGCAGCTGGCCGTCCCGACCGTCGGCATCGGCGCGGGCGTGGACACCGACGCCCAGGTGCTGGTGTGGACCGACATGGCCGGCATGACCGCCGGACGGGTACCCAAGTTCGTCAAGCAGTACGCCGACCTGCGGGCCGTCCTCGGCGAGGCCGCCCGCGAGTTCGCCGCCGACGTCAGCGCGGGCACCTTCCCCGCGCCGGAGCACACCTTCCACTGACCCGGTGACACCACGGCCCCGCTCCCCCGCCGGGGGGGGCGGGGCCGTTACTCGCCCGCTCGCCTCCGGGCCCTCCTGACCCGATGCCGACAGTCGTTCCTCCCTCACTCCTTCGTCGCTCCCCCGCGCCTCCCTTCCGGCACCGGCGGGCCCTTCGGCTCGGGGCGGGACCGTTACTCGCCCGCTCGCCTCCGGGCCCTCCTGACCCGATGCCGACAGTCGTTCCTCCCTCACTCCTTCGTCGCTCCCTCGCGCCTCCCTTCCGGCACCGGCGGGCCCTTCGGCTCGGGGCGGGGCCGTCGCGTCCGGGGCGGTGGCCGCCCCGCCCGGGCGGGGTCGGCGCGGTGACGGTCGCGCGGCAGCGGGATGACAGCGCGGCGACAGCGGCCCGCCGGGGCCGTCCGTACGGCGACCGCGGGCCGACAGGGTGCTGACAGCGGGGACGGACAGCCTGGGGGCATGACACGAATCGCCACCGCCCCGAACGACCGGGGATCCGCAGCGGGGAACGCCGTGGAGGTCCGCGGCATCGTCAAGCACTTCGGCACCACCAAGGCCCTCGACGGCGTCGACCTCACCGTCCGCCAGGGCACCGTGCTCGGCGTGCTCGGCCCCAACGGCGCCGGCAAGACGACCCTGGTCCGCGTGCTGTCCACGCTGATCAAGCCCGACGCCGGCACCGCGTACGTCGGCGGCTACGACGTCCTGCGCCAGCCGCGGCAGCTGCGCCGCACCATCGGCCTCACCGGCCAGTACGCCTCCGTCGACGAGATGCTCTCCGGCTACGAGAACCTCTACCTGATCGGCCGGCTGCTCGACCTCTCCCGCCGGGACGCCAAGGCCCGCGCCACCGAGCTGCTGGAGCGCTTCTCGCTCACCGACGCCTCCCGGCGCATCGCCAAGACCTACTCCGGCGGCATGCGCCGCCGCCTCGACCTGGCCGCCAGCATGATCGGCCGGCCGCGGGTCCTCTACCTGGACGAGCCCACCACCGGCCTCGACCCGCGCACCCGCAACGAGGTCTGGGACGAGGTGCAGCGGATGGTCGCCGAGGGCTCCAC
This sequence comes from Kitasatospora sp. NPDC004240, assembly GCF_053603215.1. Taxonomy (NCBI): domain Bacteria; kingdom Bacillati; phylum Actinomycetota; class Actinomycetes; order Kitasatosporales; family Streptomycetaceae; genus Kitasatospora; species Kitasatospora sp. NPDC004240. Next base: position 11,162 of record NZ_JBSGFD010000067.1, read on the forward strand.
CGTGCTGCTCACCACCCAGTACATGGAGGAGGCCGAGCAGCTCGCGGACGAGCTGACCGTGATCGACCGGGGCCGGGTGATCGCCGCCGGACGGGTGGCCGAGCTCAAGGCCCAGGTCGGCGGCCAGACCCTCCAGGTCCGCCCGGCCCACCCGGCCGAACTCCCGGAGATGGCCCGCTGCCTGCACGACACCGGCATCGCGGCCGCCACCCTCTCCGCCGACACCGGGCTGCTGTCCGTACCGATCACCGGCGAGGAGCAGCTGACCGCCGTGATCGGCGTGCTCGGCTCCCGCGGCTTCGCGATCGCCGGCATCGACACCAAGGTGCCCAGCCTGGACGAGGTCTTCCTCGCCATCACCGGCAAGCCCTCGACCACCGCGGACGCCACCGCCAGCCTCGCCAAGGAGCCCGTCGCATGACCACCGCCACGCTCGCCCCCGCCCGGGACGACCGCGTCCGGGCCGAGGACGCCCGGATCGGCCTGGCCGGGAACCTCCGTCACATCGGCGCCCTGACCCGCCGCAACCTGCTGCGGATCAAGGCCGACCCGGAGTCGATGTTCGACGCGGTGCTGATGCCGATCATCTTCACCGTGCTCTTCGTCTACGTCTTCGGCGGGGCGGTCTCCGGCGACCAGGACGCCTACAAGCAGTACATGATCCCGGGCCTGCTCGGGCAGACCGGCCTCACCCTGGCCATGGCCGTCGGCACCGGCCTCAACAGCGACTTCCAGACCGGGGTGATGGACCGCTTCCGCACCCTGCCGATCGGACGGGCCTCCGTCCTGCTCTCCAAGATCGGCGCGGAGACCTGCCGGGCGCTGCTCTCCTTCGCCATCATGATCGTGTTCTCGCTCTGCATCGGCCTGGAGCTGAAGGGCGGCGTGCTGAACCTGCTCGCCGCGATCGGACTCTCGCTGCTGTTCGGCATGTCGATCATCTGGATCTCGATGCTGCTGGGCATGGCGCTGCGCAGCGCCCAGGCCGTCCAGGGCGTGTCGATGCTGGTCCTGATGCCGATGCAGTTCGGCAGCTCGATCTTCGCGCCGGTCGACACCATGCCGGGCTGGCTGCAGGCCTTCACCCGCTACAACCCGCTCTCGGCGCTCGCCGACTCCTGCCGCGCCCTGATCAACGGCCAGGGCGCGATCGCCCACCCGACGCTCATCGTGGTGGTCTGGTCGGTCGCCATCACCGCGATCTTCGCGCCGCTCGCGGTGGCCCGGTTCCGCAAGCGGACCTGAGCGCGGGCCACGTCGCGAAGTTCGCGCGCGGGCCCGGTGCGGGATCCGTCGGAGGGTTCCCGCGCGGCACCACCCACAGACGGACCTGACCGCGGGTACGGCCGGCCGGCCCCGGGGACGGGCCGGGGACGGACCGGACCGGGGACGGGCCGGTTCAGCCGGCCGGCAGGCCCACGATCAGGTCGAGCAGGGCCACGGCGTCTCCCAGCGAGAGGCCGTGGCCCTCGTCCCGCGCGGTCCGGTACCCCTCCTCGCCGAGCATCCTCCTCAGCGCCCGCTCGGTGTGCTCACGCTCGACGGCCTCCAGCTGGCCGCCCTTCGGACCGGACATCACCTCGTGGGCGCCGTGGAGCACCGCGGCCCGCCGGGCCAGCGCGAGGTCGCCCTCGTACTCGGCCAGGGACCACAGCACCCCGACCATGGCCGGCACCAGCAGGACGGTCATCTGCTCGGCGAAGATGCCGGCCTCGCCCTTGACCCTCCGCAACGTCGTCCAGCCCTCCCGGAGCAGGCGCGCCGCCCGCTGCGGGTCGCCGGCCCGCGCGGTCACCAGGGCCCGGCTGCACAGCAGGATCGACGACACCACGCCCGGCACCAGCGGGCCGAACGTGCCCTGGTACCGCTCCAGTTCGTCGAGCGCCCCGAACGACTCCGGGAACTCCCCGCGCTGCAGGTGCAGCAGGGCGAGGATCAGGTACCCGTACAGCCGGGCCCCGTTGGCCTCCTGCCCGCCCGAGCGGATCTCCTCCAGGGCGTCGCGGATCAGTCGCTCGCCCTGGTCCAGGTCGTTGGAGAGCAGCGCGCTGCCGAGCTGCACCTTGAGCATCGGCACCTCCTGCGGCGCGCCGAGCTCCGTGGTGAGCTCGATCGCCCGGCGGTAGGCGGCCACCGCCTCCTCGGTGCGCCCCTGGCCGGCCAGCGCCTCGCCGCGCGCGGCCAGCGCCTGGGAGATCCCCCAGAGGTCCCCGGCCCGGGTGAACAGCTCCAGCGACTCCTCGCTGTCGCGGTCCCCCAGCTCCAGGCCACCCGGCTGGTCGTTCATCATCTTGGCGCGGATCTGCAGGATGAACGCGAGGTCGTGCGCCCGCCCGTGCACCCGGCAGCCCGCCACGGCCTCGTCCAGCATCGTGCCGATCTCGTCCAGCCGCCCGGCCAGGAAAGCCGCGAACACCCGCATGACCCCGGGGAAGCGGTACGACTGCGGCAGGCCGGGGACGTAGACGTCCAGGATCCGCTTGGCCAGCGCGACGGCCTGGCCGTCCTCCAGCATCTCCATGTTCCCCTCGAACATGGACATCAGCCGGTACACCCGCACCTGCCGGCGGGCCTCCATCAGCACGCCCGGCGGGAACGGCGGCCGGTACTCCAGCACGTCCCGCTCCAGCGGCTCGGCGGGCGGCCGGCCCGGGGCGAAGGGGTCGGGGCCCAGCTCGGCCACCGCCTCGTACCAGGCGCGCGCCTCGCTGCTGTAGGCGCGCAGGGTCCAGAACCAGCTGGTGCCGAGCGCCAGGGACAGCGCCTCGTCCTCGTCACCGCGCTCGATCGAACGGCGCAGCGCGGTACGGATGTTGTCCTGCTCGCGCTCCAGCACCGTGAGCCAGTACAGCTGTTCGCGGCCGTGCACGTGCAGGTCGGCGGTGCGCACCAGCTCGCGGAAGTGCCGGACGTGGCGCATCCGGACGCCGGTCTCGCCGGCCTCGGCGAGGCGTTCGGCGGCGTACTCGTGGATGGTCTCCAGCATCCGGTAGCGGGGCGGGCCGTCCGTGCCGAGGTCGGCGACCACCAGGGACTTGTCGGCCAGCGAGAGCAGCAGGTCGGCGACCTCCTCGCGGGGCACCCGGGTCCCGTCCGGGGCGGCGCCGTCGGGGCTCGGCCCAGCGGTGTCGTCCGGGTCGTCCGAGCAGACCGCCTCGGCGTCCTCCAGGGTCCAGCCGCCGGCGAACACCGAGAGCCGGCGCAGCACGGCCCGTTCGCGCCCGCCGAGCAGGTCCCAGCTCCAGTCGACCACCGCGCGCAGGGTCTGCTGGCGCGGCAGCAGGGTGCGGCTGCCGGCGGTGAGCAGTGCGAAGCGGCCGTCCAGCCGGTCGGCGATCTGGCGGGCGGTCATCACCCGCAGCCGGGCGGCGGCCAGTTCGATGGCCAGCGGCAGGCCGTCCAGGCGGCGGCAGATCTCGGCGCAGGCCTCCGGTTCCTGCCCCGGGTCGAAGCCGGGGCGGGCGGCGGCGGCGCGCTCGGCGAGCAGACGCAGCGCCACCGGATCGGGCAGCGGCTCGACCGGCACGACCGTCTCCCCGGGGACGCCCAGCGGTTCGCGACTGGTGGCGAGCACCGTCAGGCCGGGACACTCGGCGAGCAGGCGGTCGGCGAGGTCGGCGGCGGCCTGCACGAGGTGCTCGCAGTTGTCCAGGACGAGCAGCATCCGGCGGCGGCCGCAGTGCTCGACCAGGCGGCGCAGCGGGTCCTCGCTGCGGTTCTCGATCACCTCCGCGACCATGCCGCCGGTGTGCAGCACGGTCTCGCGCAGGCCGAGCGCGGAGACCACCGCGCCGGGGACCGCGTCCGGGTTGTCCAGGGGGGCCAGTTCGGCCAGCCAGACGCCGTCCGGCCAGCGGCCCGCGGCCTGTTCGGTCCGGCCGGCCTCCACGGAGAGCCGGGTCTTGCCGGAACCGCCGGGGCCGGTCAGGGTGACCAGCCGGCTGGCGGCCAGGATGGCGCGCAGGTCGGCGAGTTCGGCCTCGCGGCCGACGAAGCTGGTGAGCCGGCCGCGCAGGTTCCCGGCGCCGCGGGCGGGCGGCGCGGTCGTGGTCGCGCTTGCACTGGTGGTCGTGGTCGCACTGGTGGTCGTGGTCGCGGGAGGCGGGGCGAGTGGCGTCCCCGGTATGGCCGGCGTCCGCGGTACGGGCGATGTCCGCGGTACGGGCGGGGTGGCCGGCCCGGGTGCGGCGGGTACGGCGGGTGACGCGGCCACCGGGCTGAGCAACTCGGCGTACAGCTCCTGGAGTCGACGCCCCGGGTCGACGCCCAGCTCGTCCACCAGCGCCCGCCGGGTGCGCTCGTAGTGCCGCAGCCCCTCGGCGGTGCGGCCGCTCTCGTGCAGGGCCCGGATCAGCAGCCCCTGCAGCGGCTCGTCGAGCGGGTGGGCGGCGCAGAGTTCGGCGAGTTCGGCGGTGAGCTCGGCGGCCCGGCCGAGGCCGAGGTCGGCGGTGATGCGGTGCCGGCGGGCCTCGTCCCGCTGGGCCTCCAGCCGGGTGGCCGGGCCGGTGCGGTCGGGCAGGTCGGCCAGCGCGGGTCCGCGCCACAGGGCGAGGGCGGACCGCAGCCGCTCGGCGGCCAGCGCGTGGTCGGCCCGCTCCAGGGCGCGCCGGCCCTCGTCGCTCAGCCGCTGGAACTCGCCGAGGTCGGTGGTCTGCCCGGTCAGCCAGTACCCGGCCGGGCCGGAACCGATCTGCTCGCGGCCGATGGTGCGGCGCAGCCGACCGACCAGGGTCTGCAGCGCGGCGGAGGCGTCCTGCGGCGGCTCGGCGTCCCAGACCTCGTCCACCAGCAGGTCGGCCGGCACCGGACGGCCCTGCCGCAGGGCCAGCGCCGCGAGCAGCGCGCGCAGCCGGGCACCCCCCAGCGGGATCGGTGTGCCGTCGTCGTGGTGAGCCGTGGTGGTGCCGAGGATGCCGTAGTGCACCCGCCCATTCTGGTCGATGCCGGAGTGTGCGCACGTACATTTGTCCCCGGTCCGGAACCCGGACCACGGGCCCGATCGTTCACCCGGGACGGCTTGTCCGGCCACCGGGCGGCCCGGCATGATCGGACAGTTGTCCCCTCCCACACCCCCGGAGCACCGACGCCATGACCTTCGCAGCAACGCAGCGCTCGCGCAGCGAGGACCGCCGGATCAGTCCGGTGTTCTGGGCGCTGCTCGCGATACTCGCCACGTCCGGATGGGCCGTCGGCGCCGGCTACGGCAACGCCGGGTTCGGCGTCTTCCTGTTCGTGGTCGCCGGCTGGGTGGTCTCGCTCTGCCTGCACGAGTACGCGCACGCCCGCACCGCCCTGCACGGCGGTGACCTGACCATCGGGGCCAAGGGCTACCTGACCCTCAACCCGATGAAGTACGCCAACCTGCTGCTCAGCTTCGTGCTGCCGGTGATCTTCGTCATCCTCGGCGGCATCGGCCTGCCCGGCGGCGCGGTCTGGATCGAGCGCCACCGCATCCAGGGCCGGCTCAAGCACAGCCTGATCTCGGCGGCCGGCCCGCTGGTGAACGTCGTCTGCGCGGTGCTGCTGCTCGCCCCGATCGGCATGGGGTTCCTGGACGACCCCGAGATCCACGCCGAGATCTCCGGCCAGGTACTGGTCGCCTCGCCGCTGGCCCTCGCGCTGGGCTTCCTCGGCATGCTCCAGCTGAGCGCCGCCCTGCTGAACCTGCTCCCGGTGCCGGGCCTGGACGGCTACGGCATCATCGAGCCCTGGCTGTCGTACAAGACCCGCCGGGCGGTCGAGCCCTTCGCCCCGTACGGGCTGCTCGCGGTCTTCGCGCTGCTCTGGCAGCCCGAGGTGAACCACTTCTTCTTCGAGGTGATCTACGACGTCATGGAGCTGCTGGGCGTGAGCCCCTGGTACGGGGCCGCGGGCCACGAGCTGTTCACGTTCTGGACCGACTGACCCGGGCTCTCCCGGGCCGCTCGGTCCTCAGGGCCGCTCGGCCTCCCGGGCCCCCGGGGTGTTCCCGGGCCGCTCGGCGTTCCCGGGCCGCTCAGCCCTCTTCGGCGGCGGCCCGGGCCAGCTTCGCGCGGCGGATGTTCAGCCAGGCGATGTTGCTGGCCACGCCCGCCATCGGGATCCAGACCACGCCCCACCAGTTGCCCTGCGTGAAGGAGACCACCGCGGCGGCCACCGCGAGAATGACGACGATCGAGGCGTACAGCGACGTGCGGGGCATGGCAGGGGGCTCCTCGGGCCGGGTGCGTTCCGCCCCATTGTCGCCGACCTCACCCCCGGGGGACGCCCAGGGGTGAGGGGCACGCGCGTCGGCCGTCCGGCGGCCTGGGGCGGGCCGTCCGTCAGACGTCGGTGATCCGCAGGCCCGCGTGCGCCTTGTAGCGGCGGTTGACCGAGATCAGGTTGGCCACCAGCGACTCCACCTGGTGGGCGTTGCGCAGCCGGCCTGCGAAGATGCCGCGCATCCCGGGGATCCGGCCGGCCAGTGCCTGCACCAGGTCGGTGGCCTCGCGGTCCTCGCCGAGGACCATCACGTCGGTGTCGATCCGCTCGATCGACTCGTCCTGCAGCAGTACCGCCGACAAGTGGTGGAAGGCCGCGGTGACCCGGGAGTCCGGCAGCAGGGCGGCGGCCTGCTGGGCGGCGCTGCCCTCCTCGGGCTTCAGCGCGTAGGCGCCCTGCTTGTCGAAGCCCAGCGGGTTGACGCAGTCCACCACGATCTTGCCGGCCAGCTCCGCGCGCAGCGCCGAGAGGGTGGCCGCGTGGCCCTCCCACGGCACCGCGACGATCACGATGTCGCTCTCCCGGGCGGTGGTCGCGTTGTCCGCCCCGCGCACGCCCGGGCCCAGCTCGGCCGCCGAGGCCTCGGCCCGCGCCGCGTCACGCGAACCGATGATCACCTGCTGCCCGGCCCTGGCCAGCCGCAGGGCCAGACCCCGGCCCTGGTCGCCGGTGCCGCCGAGGACGCCGACCACGAGCCCGGAGACGTCCGGCAGCTCGCGGGCCGCACCGGCGGCCGGGTTTGTCACTGAATCGAGGGAAGTCATGGGCCGATCCTGCCAAACGCCCGCCCTGGCGCGACATCCTGTGCCGCATGGACGCGGTGAGAGTTTCCGCACTGGTTCGGCGGCTGGCCGGCACCGGCTGGATCGAGGCGGCCGGCTCCTTCGCCGGCGCCCTGCACCACTCGGTCACCCGGCGCGGCGCGGGCGCGCTGCTGCTGGTCGGCACCGAGGCGTACGAGCCCTGGCACCTGGCCGCCCACCTGGAGGACGAGGCGCTCTGGTCGGACGTACCCCGGCTGGCCCCCACCCTGCTGCGCCACCGGGTGCCGGCGCGGGCCCCGGCCCACCTGGCGCACGGCCTGGCCCGGCTCACCGGGGCCGGGCGGGGCGCGACCGTCCTGGTGGTGGCGCCGGAGGACGCCGGGCAGGCGCTGCTGGAGCGGGTGCACGACGCCCGGCGGCACGGCGCCACGGTGCTGGCCCTGGACGGCGGGGGCGCGGGGACGGACGGGGAGGCGGGGGCGGGGCGGGTGGCTCCGGCGGGGCGGGGCGGGCTCGCGGACCTCGCCGGGCTGGCGCACGAGCGGCTGGCGGTCGGGACGGCCGAGCCCGAGCCGTTCGACCTGGCGCAGCACCTGGTCAGCGCCGCCGCCGGGCAGGCCCCGGCCCGCCGCTCGGGGTTCACCCGGCTGGCCGAGCTCGCCGGCCGGCTGGCGGCCGCCCCGGAGGTCAGCCGCTGGTGACCGGCGGGCCGGCGCGGGGCAGGTGCCGAACGGGGCCTCGGCCGAAAACCTGAGCGTGGGCGTCGGCCGGGCGTACCGGAAAACCCGTTGCCCCGCCCGCGGCACCCCGCTCAGGATGGTCGTTCGTGAACGACGCCGACAATCCGCCGAGCGGACGCCTGCGCACCCTGCTGCGCTCGGTCAGCCCCGACCTGACCCCCTGGCGCTCCTCCCGTGACTTCCGCCTGCTGTGGACCTCCGGCTGCGTCACCAGCTTCGGCAGCTTCCTCACCTACGTGGCCGTGCCGATGCAGATCAAGGAGCTGACCGGTTCCTCGTTCGCGGTCGGCCTGGTCGGCGCCTTCGAACTGGTGCCGCTGATCGTCTTCGGCCTCTGGGGCGGCGCCCTCGCGGACGCGCTGGACCGCCGCAAGCTGGTGCTGTTCTCGGAGGCCGGCCTCGGCCTGCTCTCCGGTCTGCTGCTGCTCAACGCGCTGCTGCCACACCCGGTGCTCTGGCCGGTCTACCTGGTCGCCGCGCTGGTCGCGGCCGCCGACGGCCTCCAGCGCCCGGCCCTGGACTCGCTCACCCCGCGGATCGTCCCGCACGACCAGCTGGCCGCCGCCTTCGCGCTCAACTCGCTCTACCGCAACGTCGGTTCGGTGGCCGGCCCGGCCCTGGCCGGGGCCATCGTGGCGTTCGCCGGCGTGGAGACCGCGTACGCGCTGGACGTGCTGACCTTCGGCGCCTCACTGCTGCTGCTCGTCCGGATGCGGGCCGTGCCGCCGCCCACCGGCGCCGAGAAGCCCTCGCTGCGGGCGATCGCCACCGGGGTCCGCTACGCCTGGAGCCGCAAGGACCTGCTGGGCACGTACGCGATCGACACCTGCGCGATGCTGTTCGCCTTCCCGGTGGCGGTCTTCCCGTTCCTCGCCTCGGAGTTGGACGCCGACTGGGCGCTCGGCCTGATGTACGGCGCCTCGGCCGTCGGCGCGCTGGCCGTTTCGGCGACCAGCGGCTGGACCTCCCGGATCCACCGTCAGGGCCGGATGTTGGTGCTCGCCGCCCTCGGCTGGGGCGGCGCGATGGCGCTGGCCGGCCTCGCCGGGAACGTCTGGCCGGTGCTCGCCTGCCTGGCCCTCGCCGGCGCCGCCGACCAGATCAGCGGCATCGCCCGCTCCACCATGTGGAACCAGTCCATCCCCGACGAGGTGCGCGGCCGGATGGCCGGCGTGGAACTGCTGAGCTACTCGGTCGGCCCCCAGTTGGGCCAGGTCCGGGCCGGCACCATGGCCGGCGTGGTCGGCGTACGGGCCTCGGTCTGGGCGGGCGGCCTCGCCTGCGTGGTCGGCGTCCTGGCGCTGGCCGCCGCCCTGCCCAGCCTGCTGGCCTACGACGACCGCACCGACCCGCACGCGGCCGCCGTCCGGGCCGAGCACGAGCGGCGGGCCGCCGAGCGGGAGGCGGACGGGCAGGCCGGCGCGGAGCCGGCTGCGGGGTCGGCCGCAGGGCCGGTTGCGGAAGCCGGAGTGGCCTGAGGCCGAGGGGTCCTGACGGCCCCTCGACTATCGCCGGGCTCTCGGCCAGGCGGTCACCGGGCCGGGTCCGAGCCCTCCTGGCCGTCGTTCCACCGGGGGTCGTTCTTCCACTCGCGGTTGCGCTCGTCGGCGATGGCCAGTGCCTGGGCGGCCTCCTCGCGGCTCGCGTACGGGCCGAGGCGGTCCTTGGCGGGGCACTCCGGGCCTTCCTCGACCTTGGCGTGCTTGATGCAGTAGAACCACTCGCCCGGCTTGCCGGTCGGCTTGCGGTGGATTCCCAGGGGCATGGTGGTCGCTCCCGTCCTTCACTACGTCGTTCGGTCGTTGCGGCTCGTTCGGTCGTTGCGGCTCGTTCAGTCGTTGCTGTCGCTCTGTCGTTCCGGTCGTACTGATCATTCCCGTACTGATCATTCCCCAGCCGGGCCCGTCCGCACACCACCGGGCGGCCCGGGCGTGAGGGCTAGACTCGCGGCCATGGCACTCGTACCCGGCACCCAGTCCCCCACCCGCAAGGTCCCGGCGCACATCGCGCGCCCCGAGTACGTCGGACGGCCCGCGCCGGCGCCGTACACCGGCCCCGAGGTGCAGAGCGCCGAGACGATCGAGAAGATGCGGATCGCGGGCGGGATCGCCGCGCGGGCGATGGAGGAGGCCGCCAAGCTGATCGCGCCCGGCGTCACCACCGACGCCCTGGACGTCGTCGCGCACGAGTACATGTGCGACCACGGCGCGTACCCGTCCGACCTCGGCTACCGCGGCTTCCCCAAGTCCGTCTGCACCTCGATCAACGAGGTGATCTGCCACGGCATCCCGGACTCGACCGTGCTGCAGGACGGCGACATCGTCAACATCGACGCCACCGCCTACATCCACGGCGTGCACGGCGACCTCAACGCCACCTACCTGTGCGGCGACGTGGACGAGGAGTCGAAGCTGCTCGTCGAGCGCACCCGCGAGGCGCTGAACCGGGCCATCAAGGCGGTCAAGCCCGGCCGCCAGATCAATGTGATCGGCCGGGTCATCGAGTCCTACGCCAAGCGCTTCGACTACGGCGTGGTACGGGACTTCACCGGCCACGGCATCAACACGTCGTTCCACTCCGGCCTGATCGTGCCGCACTACGACAGCGAGCGGGCCACCGAGGTGATGAAGCCGGGGATGACCTTCACCATCGAGCCGATGCTGACCCTGGGCACGTACGACTACGAGATCTGGCCGGACGGCTGGACCGTGGTGACCAAGGACCGCAAGCGCACGGCCCAGTTCGAGCACACCCTGGTGGTCACCGCCGACGGGGCGGAGATCCTCACCCTCCCGTGAGGTTGGGACCGGGGCCGGACCTGACCCCGGGCAGGGAGACTGACACGGACCGCCCCCGGCACGTCGATCGTGCCGGGGGCGGTCCGTCGTGTTCCTGCGCTGTGCCGTGTGCGGGCGCTACGCGATGTGCCGGGGCCTCAGCCGATCAGCCACTGCTCCTCGGCCACCGCGCCGACCTCCGTGCAGGCGTCGGTGAGCACGTCCAGCACGCGCAGCGGGTCCGGCAGGGGCTGCTCGGGCCCGCGCAGCCAGCGCACCTCGGAACCGTCCGGCAGCGCGGCCGGCGGCAGCAGGGTGTACGAGCCTCGGCAGTGCCAACGCAGGCCCGGGTGCTCGGACATGGTGTCCGGGGTGGAGTCCAGCGCGCTCGGCCACCACTCGTCCTCGTCCACCGGGGTGCCCCGGGTGGCGGTGAAGAACAGGTAGCGGTCCTCGCCGACCGCGGCCACCGGGCCCTCGATGCCGGCCGCCGTCAACCGCTCCAGCGCGAGCCGGCCGGCCTCGGCGGGCACGTCCAGCACGTCGTGGGCGCGGCCGGTGGCGGTGATGAAGTTCGCCTGCGGGTCGCGGGAGAGCCAGCGGGCCAGCTGTTCCGGATCGGTCGTCGCCTGGGACTGCCAGGCGAAGGAGACGGGGTGCTGCGCGGGCGCCGGACAACCGACCCGGTCACAGGAGCACCGGTACCCCGCCGGGTGGGCGGCGGGCGCGAGGGGGAAGCCGGCGCGCACCGCGCCGAGCAGCTGATCCAGCCTGGCGGCCGGGCTGTCCGCTCCCCCCGGGCGGGCCCGCTGACGATCACGCCTCTGCCACCAGGTCGTCCACCTGCTGCTGGCTTCCATCGGGCCCCTTCCGTGCGCTGCCGTGCCTGGTGTGACACAGCGTTCGACGTAACACTCGACGCAACGCGCGGCGCCCCCCGCAGCTTCCCCGGGTGGGGCCCGGCCCTGCCGTCTGCGCCCTGCCGGCCGGAGCCGGGGTCACCGGACGGCCGACGCCCGGGTCACGGTACGGAGTCACGGCAGCACGGAGGCTGCGGCTCGGCGGCCCGACGGGCACACCGACGTGCGCCTCGCCCGGCCCGTACGGGGCCCGCTGACCCGGGTGAACCCCGAGGGCGTACAGGAAGGATAAGGGTGCGCGGGCCCTCCGGATGACCGGGGGCAGTGCCTCTCCGGTCACACTCCCGGCACTCTGCCGTCACATCACCCGCCCGGGCCGGGCCCCGGCGGACGTCGGAACGGGCCCGCACCCGGGGGCGACCTGGGAACCCGTTCGAGGGTGAGACCCTGGTGGGGTGAAGAGTGCGGAGACCGAATTCGTCGGAGGCCCCCTGGACGGGCGGATCCTCCCCATCCCGCTGGGCCCCATGTACGGCGTGCCGAAGACGTACAAGGTGCCCGTCCCCGCGCACGATGACGTTCCCGCGCGCACACTGGTGTACGTCCGTGCCAAGCAGCAGCGGGGTTACCGCTGGTTCTGGCGCTACGAGTACGACGAGGCGGCCACCGCCCGAGCCTCCGCGCGGTAGGCGACGGGGCGGACGGCCGCTCCCCTCGGGAGGACGGCCATGGCCAGAACCAGGCGGCACCACCTGTCGAAGTCCGAGGCCGTGGCCCACCACAACCGGCAGGTGGCCTACGTCACCGGCGGACTGCTGGTGCTCATCAGCCTCTACAGCGCGACACTCGGCCCGAACGGCTGGCTCTGGCTCGGCTGGACGGTGCTGCTGGTCCTCTGCGCGGGACTGTTCGCCATCCGCCTCTGAGCCTTCGGGGCGGGGGCGGTGTTCACGGGATCGCAGACGTGTACGGTGCCACCAACGTTGACGGTTGCGGCGTCGTTCACGCCTGCGGCAACGTTCACGGTCACGCCGACATTCACGTCTGCAGCATTGTTCACGAGGTCGCTGACACTCACGTCATCGGAAACGTTCACGCACTCGTGAGCGCTCGCACGCTCGCCGGCATTCACATCATCGCCATCATTCACGCTTCCGTGAATGTCGCCGTTCACGCCCGCGGAACCGTTCACGCCCCCGTTGACGCTCACGCGCAGCAGCAGCACCGCCCATCCGGGCATCCCCCCGCCCGGTCAGTCATCCTCGGCGAGGATGAGGTACAGCTTCTTGCGGGCCTCGTTGAGCACCGCCAGGCCCTTGGCCCGCTGCGACTCCGTACCGGTGGCCATCACCTGCCGGATCGCCTGGTCCACCGCGCCGAGCGCCTGGCCGACCTCCTGGATCGCCTCCCAGTCGACCTCGCGCCCCGCCTCGGCCCACGGCTCGTCCGGCCCGGCCTCGGCCTCGGCCCGTCCCGCCTCGGTGAGCGAGACCAGGCGCTTGCCGGCCACCTCCTGGGCGGTGATCAGACCCTCCTCCTCCAGCAGCTGGAGGGTCGGGTAGATGGAGCCCGGGCTCGGCCGCCAGGCCCCGCCCGTCCGCTCACCGATCTCGGCGATCATCTCGTAGCCGTGCATCGGCCGCTCCCTGAGCAGCGCCAGCAGCGAGGCCCGCACGTCGCCGCGCCGGGCCCGGCCGCCACGCCGGCCGCGCGGGCCGTGCCCGCGCCCGCCGTACCCGCCGAAGCCGTGACCGAAGGGCCCGCCCGGCGGCCGGCCCGGTCCGCCACCGCCGAACGGCGGCCCGAACGGCCCGAACGCGCCGCGTCCCTCGAAGCCCTCACCGGGGATCTCCCCGAAGTGCGGCCCCCACTCGCCGCGCCGCCGCTCCCGGCGGCGCCTTCCCTTGTCCTCCGAGCGCATCGCGCTCACCGTCCTTCCTTCGTCCGAAGACTCCTCGACAGCACTTCACGTCACTGTCTCGATAACTCGACGATATATCGGTGACTGTCGCTCGTCAACGGATTCCGACACGGTCGCGGATCGTGGCGGTCCCCGGCGACCCAGCCGTTACGGTGGCGGGCATGGCCGGTGAACGAGACCTAGCGACGCTGCTGCGCGGGATGCGCCCGATGCTCAACCCGGGGCGGTACGTCTACTGCACGCTGCCCGCGAAGGTGCCCGCCGGCATGCGCCCGGTGGTCACCGTCGCCGAGGCCGAGGGGGTGACGGTGGTGGTGAGCCAGGAGGAGGCCGACGCGCTCGGCCTGCGCTACGACTACGTGGCGGCCTGGATCACCCTGCGGATCCACTCGGCCCTGGAGGCCGTCGGCCTGACCGCCGCCGTGGCCACCCGGCTCGCCGAGGACGGCATCAGCTGCAACGTGGTGGCCGGGTTCCACCACGACCACCTGTTCGTCGCCGCCGACGACGCCGAGGCAGCGGTACGGGCCCTGGAGGACCTCGCCGCACGCTCGTGACGGCCCGGCCCCGGACCCCCCTTCCCCCGTACCCGGGACCGCCCCGGCAGCCCGGCGTTCCCGGACGGCCCAGCGCCGAGTGGCCCGCCCCCGGGGCTGCTCCGAGACTGGAAGTGGCCGAGCGCCCGCCCGGTCGGTCGGCCCCACGGAAGGGAGACGGACCCATGGCAGTCTGCGACGTCTGCAGGAACGACTACTGGCTGAGCTTCGAGATCAAGACGATCACCGGCGACACCTACACCTTCGACAGCTTCGAGTGCGCGATGGAGAAGCTCGCCCCGCGCTGCGAGCACTGCCAGGTGCGCATCGTCGGCCACGGCGTCGAGGTGTCCGGACGGTTCTTCTGCTGCGCCAACTGCGCCCGCGTCAACGGCGGGCTCGGCGAGCAGATCCGCGACGCGGTCGGCGCCCACCCGTCCTGACCCCGCGCCCCCGGAACGCCGACGGGCGGCCCCACCGTGCTGAACGGTGGGGCCGCCCGTGGTTCACGTGCGGCGGCGGACGAGGCGGCCTGTACGCCGGGTTCTGTCTCCCGGGTTGCTCGCGCGGCCCGGGGAGGCGGCCATCCATCTAGGGCTGCCGTTGCCGACAGCCTCGTGCGGTCTACCCGCGAGCTCGGGCGAGCAGCCCTCGAACACCCGCGCACGGCGCCCGGAGGCACCGATCTTGACCTTGCTCCGAGTGGGGTTTACCGAGCCGACCGAGTCACCTCGGCCGCTGGTGGTCTCTTACACCACCGTTTCACCCTTACCCACCGCCGAAGCGGTGGGCGGTCTGTTTTCTGTGGCACTGTCCCGCGGGTCACCCCGGGTGGGCGTTACCCACCACCCTGCTCTGTGGAGCCCGGACGTTCCTCGGCGGGTCCCTGAGGACCCGTCGCGACCGCCCGGCCGGCTCGTCCGCCGTACTGGTCATGGTAGCCGTTCGGGCGGGGCCTCCCGTACCCCGGCCCTGGGCGGGGGCGGGTCGGAGCCGAAGAGGGCGGCGACCCGGGCGGCGCTGCGGGCCGCCCGGTCGGTGGTGGTGAACAGGCCGAGGGCGAGGATCGCGCCGCCCAGCCCGGTGACGATCCACCAGCCGGCGTGGCTGGCGGTGGCGAACCCGGTCACCATCGGGCCGACCACCGCCGCGGTGACCACGGTGCCGATCACCGCGACGCCCAGCGACTGCCCGACCTGGCGGCTGGTCGAGGCGACCGCCGCCGCGACGCCGGCCTGGGCGCGCGGCATGCCGGAGACGGCGGAGTTGGTGATCGGCGCGTTCACCATGCCGAAGCCGAACCCGAACAGCGCGTACGCGACCAGCAGCAGGACGGCCGGGGAGTCCGCCTCGAGCCGGGTGAGCAGCAGACCGCTCGCGCCGATCCCGAGACCGGCCGCCACCAGCGGGATGCGCGGGCCCCGGCCGCCGACGATCCGGCCGGACAGCGGCGCGCAGACCAGCATCATCACGGCCATCGGCAGCGTCCACAGGCCCGCCTCGACCGGGTCGTAGTGGCGGACGTCCTGGAGGTAGAGGGTGTTGATGAACAGGAAGCCGCCGAGCGCCGCGAACGCGCAGACCGCGGTGACGGTGGCGCCGGTGAACGGCACGCTGCGGAAGAAGCGCGGGTCGACCAGCGGTTCGTCCACCCGGCGCTCCCAGGCCGGGAAGACCGCCAGCGCGAGCAGCGCGGCCAGGGCGAGGCCGAGGATCAGCGGGGAGGTCCAGCCGTGCTCGGGGCCCTCGATGATGGCGGCGGTGCCGCAGCCGAGCAGGACCATCATCAGCAGCTGGCCGACCGGGTCCAACCGGCGGGGCCGCGGGGCGCGCGACTCGGGCACGTAGCGGGCGGTCAGCAGGCAGGCGAGCAGCCCGACCGGGACGTTGATCAGGAAGATCGCCGGCCATCCGGCACCGTTCACCAGGAAGCCGCCGACCAGCGGGCCGAGCGCCATCGAGATCCCGACCACGCCGCCCCAGATGCCGATGGCCCGGGCCCGTTCGCGCGGTTCGGTGAAGGTGTTGGTGATGATCGACATCGCCACCGGGTTGAGCATCGAACCGCCCACCGCCTGGAGCGCCCGGAACGCCACCAGCCATTCCAGGCTCGGCGCCAGGCTGCACAGCAGCGAACCGAGCACGAACAGCAGCAGCCCGGTCTGGAACACCCGCTTGCGCCCGAAGCGGTCGGCCACCGAGCCGAACAGCATCAGCAGCGAGGCGAGCACCAGGGTGTAGGCGTCGATGATCCACTGGAGACCGGAGGCGGGGGCGTCGAGATCCTTCTGGATCGCCGGGAGCGCGATGTTCACGACGGTGTTGTCCAGGCCGACGATGAACAGGCTCAGGCAGCAGATCGCGAGCACCAGCAGCCGGCGGCCCCGGCCGGGGTCCGCGGGGCGGGCGGGCATCGGGGTGGCGGTGGCGTATGGGTCGGGCACAGATCGATCCTCCCACCGGGAGGCCGATCAGAGCGGGGCGAACCGGACCGTACGGGTGGCGGGATCCGCCACGGTCAGCCGAACGCGGATCCGCTCGCCCAGGGGCAGATGCGGGCGGATCCCCTCGCTTCCGGTGCCGTCGGGGCCGCCCGCCGCACCGTCCGCCGTACTGCTGCCCGCGCTGCCGTCCGTACCCGCGCCCGCACCGGTGCCGTCACCGCCGCCCGGGACGTCGCAGCGGGCCCGGACGGCCGGCCGGCGCAGCTGAACGGTGCCCGAGGAGGGCCGCTTCCCGTCCACGTCGACGACCACCGCCGTGAACTCCTCGCCCTCCCGGCCGTGCAGCAGCTCCGCCTCCACCAGGTCGACGCAGGCCCGTTCCACCTCCGCCGCCCGGCGGTCGCCGCCCGCCATCAGCCCCGGTACGTCCGGCAGCGCCGTCCGGGTCCACTCCGGGACCTCCTCCCCGGCGGCGACGGCCGCGCAGATCTCCTGCGCGTAGCGGTCACCCAGACGGCGCAGCGGGGCGGTGCAGTGCGCGTACGGCGTGGCGAGCGCCGCGTGCCCGGGGTCGGTGGGGACCGGCAGGCCCTGGGTCTCGTCGAAGGCCCGGTAGCCGGCGCCGCGCAGCAGCCCGGTGCACTCGTTGAGGAACGCGGCGTGCAGCGGGACGTCCGGGTCGAGGGAGCGGACCAGGTCCGGGTACGGGAGGCCGTCCGGCCAGGCGATGTCGAGCGCGTGCGCGACACGGCGCAGCCGCTCGTACGCGCCGGCGGGGGCGGCGGGCAGGGTGCGCAGCAGGCCGATGCCGGCGTCCAGCATCAGGTCGGCGGCGGCCATGCCGGTGAGCAGGGAGATCTGCGCGTTCCAGCCGTCGGCCGGGAGGGCCGCGCGGTAGACGAGCGTGTAGCCGTGGGCGGTCTCCTCGATCTCCTGCTCGGGGACGGACAGGCTGATCCCGCCGCGCTCCCGTTCCCGCTCCTCGCGCAGCCGGCCGATGGTGGCGAGCAGCGCGGACTGTTCGTCGGCGCCACCGTTGTCGACGGCCCGCTGGACGGCGGCGTGGTCGAGCCGGCGCCGCGACCGGACCAGCGCACGCCGGACGTCGGCGAGGACGACGGCACCGTCGGCGTCCAGGTCGAGCTGCCAGAGCAGGGCGGGCCGGGTCTCGCCGGGGAGCAGGCTCGCCGCGTCCTCGGAGATCCGGGCCGGGTGCAGCGGGACGCGGCGGTCGGGGAAGTAGAGGGTCTGCACGCGCCGTCCGGCCTCGGCGTCGATCGCCCCGCCGGGGCGGACGAAGGCGGCCACGTCGGCGATGGCGTAGTGCACCCGGTACCCGCCGCCGCGCCGGTGGGTCAGGTGCATCGCCTGGTCCAGGTCACGCGAACCGGGCGGGTCGACGGTGAACAGGGGCAGCCCGGTCGCGTCGTACTCCGGCAGGCGGGGCGAGCGGACCGCCTCCTCCGCCTCGGCGAGCACCTCGGTGGGCCACTCGGTGCGGATCTCCAGGCGGGCGCGCAGCTCGGCCAGCTCGGTGTTGATCCGGGCGGAGTCGGCGGCCTTGACGCGCAGCTTTCGGCGGGGCATGGACGCAGCGTAGGGCGGGCGGGACGGTACTCGTCGGAGGTGCGGCGGGTGGGGGCGGCCGTGTTACGGGACGGCCGTGGCAGGGGGCGGCCGCCCCGTACCGGGTGGGGTGCCGTACCGGGTGGGGTCCCGCGTCAGGGGCGGCCGAGGATCCTGCGGAGCTCCCGGGCCGCCAGCGGGACGTCGTCGTCGAAGCCGCCGGTGGCGAGCCGCAGCATGAACGCGACGGCCTCGTCGGGGTGGGGGTCCGTGTACGGCTCCCCGTTGTAGTCGAGGAACAGGAGCATGGACTCGAAGGCCGTGCGCTTGTTCCGGTCGATGAGCGGGTGGTTACGGGCGAGGCTCTGGCCGAGGACGACCGCCTTGGTCCAGAGGTCCGGGTAGGCGTCCTGCCCGAAAACGGTGGCCTTCGGGCGCCCGACTGCGGAGAGCAGGGCGCCCTGGTCGCGGACGTTCTCGGAGCCGCCGGCGAGGTACTCGATGTCCTCCGGGTCGAGGTACTCGACGGCGGGGTGGTCGAGCACGGGGTGGCCCAGCACGGCGTTGTCGGCTTCGGGATGGCCGGTGGCGGCGTGATCGGTGACGGCGTGATCGACGGGGGTGCCGGTGGCGAGGTGGTCGGTCACAGGTCCGCCAGCCTTCGCAGCGTCTCCGCGTTGGCCTCGCGGATCCGTCCGACCATGGCCGCCCGGCGCTCGGCCCGGCCTGCCGCGGGCTGCGCGGACTCCTCCTCCCGGGGCGGGGCGAAACGGGTGAGCGCCTCCAGGGCCGCCCGGGTCTCGCCGGCCTCGGGCCGGTGGAGCTCGACCTCGAAGGTGACCGTGACGTTGTCGCCGGTCGGCGCCTCGGACACCTGGACGCGACCGGCCATCACCGCGCGAGCCACCGTACTCATGGCCGCCTCGACCGCGCGCAGCGTCTCCTCGGGCAGGTCGGCGGGAAGCCGTACGCGCAGGGACTCCTCGACGGTGCCCCTGCCGTCGGCGCCCTCGCCCTCGCCCTCCCCGGGGACCAGGTTCAGCGGTCGCAGGGTCATCTCGTCACCTCTCCTCGGTGGGTGCTCCCGGCACCCGCGTGCCGACGCCTCCGTAGTGGGGAAACGCTTCGGTGATCGAGGCGATTTCCTCTCCCCCGCGCACCCGCCGGGCGATCCCCCTCGCCCCTGCCTCGCGGTAACCCCGCCCCGCTTCCGGGCCATTGATATGACGGATCGTAGGGTGACTGAAGTGCCGTACCGGCCAGTCCGGTTCGGCGACCCGGCCCGGCCGACGGTCGGGCTATGTAGACCGGTCGTCATATTCGTGGGGGAGTTCGAGTTCGACGGCAGAATAAGTAGACCGGTCGGCATATTCTTCGCCGCTGTGATCGCACCCGGCGTGTCGAAGCATGTAGACCGGTCGACATATTCGGCACTATGCAGACCGGTCGGTCCATTTCAGGCGAAAGGGATAAAAGCGATGAGTGCGGTGCGCTTCACGGGAGGGGCCGTGGCAGCGGCTCTGGCGGGAACCGGAGCTCTGCACGCGGTGTGGACGACCACGCCGTGGCCGCTGCGGACACCGAAGGATTTCGCGGACACGGTGGTCGGCGGGGGCGAGGGGGTGCCGTCGGTCGCCGCCTGTCTGACGGTGGCGGGGGCACTGAGTACGGCCGCCTATGTGGTGGGCGCCCGTTCCGGGGTGCTGCCCACGGCCGGACCGGCCTGGCTGCGGGCGGCGGGTGCCGGTGCGGCCGCGGCCGCGCTGCTGGCGCGTGGCGCCGCCGGGCCGGTGCTGTTCGGACGGGGCATGATCGCCCGGACGGACCGGTTCAGGCGGA
The DNA here is from genome assembly GCF_053603215.1 of Kitasatospora sp. NPDC004240. NCBI lineage: Bacteria > Bacillati > Actinomycetota > Actinomycetes > Kitasatosporales > Streptomycetaceae > Kitasatospora > Kitasatospora sp. NPDC004240. The sequence goes on from NZ_JBSGFD010000067.1 coordinate 30,852, forward strand.
TGGACAGCCGCTACTACTCGCCGCTCTGTCTCGCGCTCGGCGCCGGCGCGGCCCTGGTCGCCGCCGCGGGCGAGTGACCGCCGGCGCGGGTGACCGGTAGCGGGCGACCCACCCCGGGTGAGCGGCCGCCACCGCTCGCCCCTCACCGCTCGCCCTCCCGCACTCCTCACCACCGCCCGGGCCCGGCCCGCGCCGCTCCTCACACGCGTACCCCGTGCACCCGCGCTCGCGACCCCGCACAGCCACCGCCCGGCCGCCCCCGACGGCCGTGGTCGCCGAGCGCGTAGGGTGGCGGGGTCACTCGCCACAAACTGTTGAGGAGTCCGCTGTGCTGGTGCTGTTGCCACCCTCGGAGGGCAAGGCCGCGTCCGGGGACGGCGTGCCGGTGGAGCTGGACGCGCTCTCCCTGCCCGGCCTGACCCCGGCCCGTGAGCAGGTGCTCGAAGCCCTGGTCACGCTCTGTTCCGGTGACGCCGACACCGCCGCCGACGTCCTCGGCCTCACTCCCGGCCTGCGCGGCGAGCTGACCCGCAACGCCGGTCTGCGGACGGCGGGCGCGCTGCCGGCCGGCGAGGTGTACACGGGTGTGCTCTTCGACAACCTCGGCCTGGCGACGCTGGACGAGGTGGCGTACGAACGGGCCGAGCGTTCGCTGCTGGTGTTCTCGGGTCTCTGGGGCGCCGTTCGGATCGGCGACCGCATCCCGCCGTACCGCTGCTCGATGGGCGTGAAGCTCCCCGGCCCGGGGGCGCTCGGCGCGCACTGGCGCGGCACGATGGCCGCCGTACTGCCGGAGGCGGCGGACGGCCTGGTGCTGGACCTGCGCAGTTCGGCCTACGCGGCGGCGTGGAAGCCCGCCGGCGAGGTGGCCTCCCGTACGGCGACCGTACGGGTGCTGCAGGAGCGCGAGGTGAACGGGGTGCTGAAGCGCACCGTGGTGAGCCACTTCAACAAGGCCACCAAGGGCCGTCTGGTGCGCGACCTGCTGGTGGCGGGCGTCGAGCCGAAGACGCCCGATGAGCTGGTGGACGCGCTGCGGGAGCTGGGCCACCGCGTGGAGGTCGCCGCGGAGGGCACCGCCCGCAAGCCGTGGCAGCTGGACGTGGTGGTCACCGACGTGCACTGAGCCCGCACGCACTCCTCATCGAACGACGGACCAGGACCACCAACCACGGATCAGGACCGCGGACCAGGGCCGAAGAACCAAGGCCGAGAACCAGGAGCGAGAACCAGGACGGAGGGCCGACCCCACCCGGGGCCGGCCCTCCGTCCGTCGCCGTCAGCGCAGGTGCCCGGTGTCGTTGAGCAGCCGCAGCGAGGCGTTGCCGTCCGTGTAGTACTGGACGGCGCACAGCGAGGCGGCCGACAGCTCCATCCGGTACAGCGAGTCCGGCGGCGCGCCGAGCGCGAGGCGGACCAGCGTCTTGATCGGGCTGACGTGCGAGACCACCAGCACCGTCTTCCCGGGGTAGCGGGCGAGGATCTTGTCCCGCGCGACGCCGGCCCGGTGGGTGAGGGTGGTGAAGCTCTCGGTGCTGCCTGTGGGCTTGGCCTTGGCGGAACCGAGCCAGGCGTCGAGGTCGTCGGGGTAGCGCTGCTGCACCTCGGCGAAGGTCAGGCCCTCCCAGTCGCCGAAGTCCACCTCGCGCAGCCCGTCCTCGTACCGCACCTCCAGGCCCAGCCGGGCGGCGACGATCTCGGCGGTCTGCCGGGTGCGCAGCATCGGGGAGGCGACCACGGCCTGGACGCTGCCGCGTCCGGCCAGCGCCTCCGCGGCGCGTTCGGCCTGCCAGCGGCCCTTCTCGGAGAGTTCGGGATCGCTGCCGCCGCTGCCGGAGAACCGCTTCTCCGGGGTGAGGTGGGTCTCGCCGTGGCGCAGCATGACGAAGGTGGTGGGCGTGCCGAGGTCCGCGGCGGCGGCCCAGCCGGCCTTGGGCGCGGCGGCCTTCAGCGGCGGTTCGGCGACCGGCTCCCGCACGGCCGCACCCGCGCCGGCGGCGACACCGGCACCTGCGGCAACGCCGGCAGAGGCACCGGGAGCCGCTGCCCGGGGCTCCCACTGCCGTCCGGCCTTGCCTGCGTCCATCGCCTCGTTGGCCAGCCGGTCGGCCTCCTTGTTCTTCTCCCGGGGGATCCAGGTGTACTTGACCTGGCCGCGCGGCAGGATCGTGCGGGCCTCGGCGGCGAGCGGCTGCATGTCCGGGTGCTTGATCTTCCAGCGCCCGGACATCTGCTCGACGACCAGCTTGGAGTCCATCCGGACGTCGACCGAGGCGTCCGGGTCGATGTCCCGGGCCGCCCTGAGGCCGGCGATCAGGCCCTTGTACTCGGCCACGTTGTTGGTCGCGTGCCCGATGAACTCGGCGGCCTCGGCGATGATCCGCCCGGTGTCGCCGTCGCGGACGACCGCGCCGTAGCCGGCCGGCCCCGGGTTGCCCCGGGAGCCGCCGTCGGCCTCGACGATGAACCTGCGTCCGGCCACCGGATCAGGCGCCCGAGTCGGCGGTGCGCACCAGGATCCGGGAGCAGTTCTCGCAGCGGACCACCTTGTCGGCGGGCTCGGCCTTGATGACGTTCAGCTCGGTGATGGAGAACTCGGTGCGGCAGCCCTCGCAGCGGCGCTGGTAGAGGCGGGCCGCGCCGACACCGCCCTGCTGCTCGCGCAGCTTGGTGTAGAGCTTCATCAGGTCGGCGGGGATGACGGCGGCGACGGTCTCGCGGTCGCGGCGGACCTTGTCGGCCTCGGCGTCGATCTCGGCGAAGGCGGCGTCCCGGCGGGACTCGGCCTCCTTGAGGACGACCGTGGAGTGCTCCAGGCGGGCGGTCAGCTCGGTGACCCGGGTCTGGGCGTTCTCCAGGCGCTCCATGACCTCCAGGACGACGTCCTCCAGGTCGCCCTGGCGCTTGGCCAGCGAGCCGATCTCGTGCTGGAGGTTCTCCAGGTCCTTGGGGGAGGTGATGGCGCCGGAGTCCAGGCGCTGCTGGTTGCGGGCGGAGCGGGTGCGGACCTGCTCGACGTCCTGCTCGGCCTTGGTCAGCTCGCGGGCGGTGTCGCCCTGCTGGGCCTGGGCGGCGACCACGAGGTCCTTCAGCGCGGTGTGGTCGGCGGAGGCCTTGTCGATCTCGGCGTGCTCGGGCAGGCTGCGACGCCGGTGGGCCAGCTGGTCGAGCTTCGAGTCGATGGCCTGGAGGTCGAGCAGGCGGATCTGGTCGGCGGGCGCGGCGTTCAAGCGGAGAGCTCCTGTGAATCGGGTCAGGCGGTGAAGGACATGGGGGCGTGCGCGGTCCACGGGTCGGTGACCCGGTGCGAGACCTTGGTCTCGACGCCCCAGCCGCGCTTCTCGGCGGCGGCGAGCAGGGCGCGCTCGGCCAGGGTCAGCCAGGGCCACTCGGTGGCCCAGTGGGCGGCGTCCACCAGCGCGACCGGCGACGCCTCGGCGGCCTCGGACGTCGGGTGGTGGCGCAGGTCGGCGGTCACGTAGGCGTCCACGCCGGCCGCGCGCACCTCGGCGAGGAAGCTGTCGCCGGAGCCGCCGCAGACCGCGACCCGGCTGATCAGGCGGTCGGGGTCGCCGGAGACCCGGACCCCGGCGGCGGTGGCCGGCAGGCCCTCGGCGACCCGGGCGGCGAACGCGGAGAGCGGCAGCGGCGGTTCCAGCAGGCCGATGCGTCCGGAACCGCGCCGGCCGAGCGGGTCGGTCGGGTCCGGGACGATCGGGCCGGTGACCCGCAGGCCGACGGCCGCGGCGAGCGCGTCCGAGACGCCCGGGTCGGCGTGGTCGGCGTTGGTGTGCGCGACGTGCAGGGCGACGCCGTTGCGGATCAGCGTGTGCACGACCCGGCCCTTGAAGGTGGTCGCCGCGACGCTGGTGGTGCCGCGCAGGTAGAGGGGATGGTGGGTGACCACCAGGTCCGCCCCCCACTCGACGGCCTCGTCGACCACCGCCTGTACGGGGTCGACGGCGAACAGCACGCGGCGGACCTCGGCCTCGGGGTCCCCGCAGACCAGGCCGACGGCGTCCCAGGACTCCGCCCACTGCGGCGGGTAGACCTCTTCGAGCGCGGTGATGACGTCGGACAGTTTCGGCACCTGTCGAGACTACCGTGCGCGAGGAGCGCTCCGGGCGCCGCGGCCTCACGCACATCTGCGCGTCAACCCGGCCGTGGAGGGCCCTCGGCGGCGCCCCGGCCCGCCTCCACCGGTGGCCGCCCCGCATATCGACCCGCTCGTACGCACTCGAAACAGCGACCTGATCACCCTTACGAGTGAAGTGACCCGCTGGACGTTGAGCCGCCCCGACCTCGAAAGTAACTTCATTTCCGCGAACGGGAGTTACCTCGCCCGGAAGTCACCCCGCCCGGGGCCGCCCGGGGCCGGGAACGCAAGGTCCGGGAGCGCAGGGGCCGGGAACGCGGGATCCGCGCCCCGGGGATCCGCGCCCCTGGAATCCGCGACCCCGCGAACCGATCCGGACGCGAATCGATCCGGACGCGGATTCACACGACGGGGCTCCGCGGCGCTCCCGTACTTCCGGGGCACCGATCAGGCCGGGGCCGCGTCCGGGTGCCGGAGCAGTGGACACCCGGCGGGCGCCGGCCCGTACGAAGGGATGGGGATGCGGATGGGGGCGGGCACATCGCCGCGTACGGCCGGGGAACCGCCGGCCGCGGTCACCGGGGTGACCGCGGCCGGTCCCCGAGCCTTCCCGTCCAGCGGCACCCCGGAGGAACCGCGCGCGCTCGATTCCCGGAACGGCGGGCGCGGTCCGGCCGGGGAACCCACCGCCGTCCGTCCTGACGACGGGACGCGGCCGCGACGGCCCGCCGCCGAACCGCACCACGCCCCGGCCGGCCTCCCCGGCGGCCGGGCGCACCACCGCCCCGGCGCGTCCAGGCCGGCCGCACCGCCGAGGCGCTCCGGCGGGGACCCGCTGGCCGGCCGGTACGCGATCACCTCGGCGCTGCGGCACGGCACCGGCGGCGGGGTGTTCCTCGCGCGGGACACCCGGACCGGTGAGGAGGTCGTGGTCAAGCAGGCCCGCGCCCCCTTCGCCGCGCAGGGGGTCGGCGCCGACGCCCGGGCGGCGCTGCGCCGCGAGGCCGCCCTGCTGGAGCGGCTGGCCGGGCTCGGCCTGGCCCCGCGCCCGGTCGGCCTCGTCGAACGCGAGGACTCGCTCTTCCTGGTGCAGGAACGAATCACCGGACAACCGCTCGACCGCTGGGTCGCCGCACGGCTGCGGACCGGCGGCGGCCCGGGCCTCGACTGGGCGGAGGCCGGACCGCTCGCCCGGGCCCTCGTCGACCTGCTGGAACGGGTGCACGCCGAGGGGCTGGCGCTGTACGGTCTCTCCCCCGCCGCCGTGCTGGTGCGACCCGACGGCAGCCCGTGCCTGGTCGGCCTGGGGCTCGCCGCCGGGGCCGGCTGCCCCGCCGGTCCGGCCGGCACGCCCGGCTACCGGGCCCCCGAGCAGGCCCCGTCCGGCCGGCTCGCCCTGGTCACCGACGGCGTCCCGGCCGCGCCCGGACCGGCGGCCGGGCGCGCCGCCGACCTCTACGCCCTCGGCGGCCTGTTCTTCCTGCTCGCCACCGGCCACGACCCGCTGCTCCCCGAGGAACTGCCGGCCGCGCCCCCGGTCGCCGACCGGCTCGGCCGCTGGCTCGCCCTGGCCGCCCGGGAGGGCGCCACCGCCCGCCGGCTGGCCCCGCCGGTGCTCGGCCTGCGCGCCGACGAGCCGCGACGGCGCTGGAGCCTGACCCGGGTCCGGGAGGCACTCACCACCGAACCGGCCGGGGCCGGCCACCGTACGAAGCCGGGCGCGAGAACCGCCGTGGTCAAGGCCGGCGCGGGCAGCGGCCCGGCCGGCGACGGCGGATCCCCCGGCACACCGGGCCACCACCGGCCCCCGGAACCGGAGTTGAGCACGGTATGAACGTGGCCACCCGCAGCACCGGCCAGGCCCTGCGCCGGCTGGGCTTCACCTTCGCCGCGAACGGCAGCCACGCGGCCTGCCTCGCCTCCGCGGCCGACGGCGGCTGGTACGCGGAGAGTTGGCACCTCCCCGCGAGCGGCCCGGCCGTGCCGACCCCGCTGCCGCTGCCCGACGACCGTTCGGAGAGCCTGCGTTCCCAGCTGGTGGCGCTGCCGGACGGTTCGGTACTGGTCTGCCGGCACGACGGCGACCGGCACGAACTGCGGCTGCTGACGCCCGGCGGCGGCGAACGGCCGGACGGCACCACCCCCGGCTCCGCCTCCGCCTCCGGCGCCCTCCCCGGCCCGGTCCGTGAGCGGCGGCTCGCCGCGTTCCGGGCACCCGGGCTCCGGCTGCTGCCGCTGCCCGCACCGCCCGGAGCGTCCCCCGGGACCGGCACCGGGCTGCCGGCCGACGCCCCCGTCGCGGTCGCGCTGGCCAGCGACGCCCGCCCGGCCACCACCGTCCGGCTGGTGCGCACCGACGGCCGCGAGCCCGAGACGGTCGCCGAGATCCCCGGGCTGCACGGCGGCGGCGTCTGGCTGGACCACACCGGCCACCTGCTCGCCCTGGACCGGGTGCACGACGGGACCGTCCGCACGGTGGTGCTGGATCTGCGCAGCGGTGAGGTGACCCCGCTGCTGGAGATCGGCGAGCGGAGCAACGACCGGCTGGTGCTGTTCGACCCCGACACCCGCTTCGCCATGGTGCGCAGCGACGCCCCGGGCAGTGACCGGCTCGGCTGGGGCATGCTCGGCGGCGGCGAGCCGCTGCGCTTCCCGGAGGGGCTCCGGCCGGCCGGGATGTTCCTGAGGCCGATCGCGATGCAGCCGACCCCGGCGGGCGGCTGGGCGGCCGCCGGGCCGGGGGCGGCGCCCCGGATCGCCGTCCAGATCGACCACGGGGCCGGGTCCACGCTCGCCCTGTGGCAACCCGTGGCCGGGCGGCTGGATCCCCTCCTGGTGCCGCCCGGACGGCTCGGCGCGATCGGGCACTGGTCGGCGGCCGGCCTGCGGATGCCGTACTCCTCGCCCGACCACCCGGCCGCGCTGGCCACCGTGGACGTGGACGCCCTGCTCGGCCACGGTCCGGCGGCCGCCTCCCCGGGGCCGGTGGCGCTGCCGCTGCAACTGGCCCCGCTCGGCCCCGGCCGGTCCGACCCGTGGCGGGACGCCGCCGCCCCGCGCCCGCCCGGCGAGGGCACACCCCACTCCCGTACAGCGACCGACGGCGCGCCCGGCTCCCGTACGAGACGGCCCGGTTGGCGGCTGGACGGGAGCGCCGCGCCCACCGACGGCAACGGCAACGGCAACGGATGCTGGCACACCGCGCAGAGCGTCGAACTCGCCGGTCCGGCAGGGCCGTTGGAGGCGGTGGTGTACGGCGGGGACGCCTGGCTGAGCAGCCCGCACCTGGTGCTGGCGCTGCACGGCGGTCCGGCGGACGCCTGGCGGCTGGAGTTCGACCCGGCGCTGCAACGGATGGCCGCGGAGGGCCTGGCGGTGGTCGCGCCCAACCAACGCGGCTCCACCGGCTACGGGTTGGAGCACGCGCTGGCGATCCGGGGAGCGTGGGGCGGGCCCGACCTGGACGACGTGCTCCACCTGCTCGACGCCGTCGCCGGCCACCGGTCCGCGCTGGGACTGGAGCCGCCCGCGCTGTTCGGCGTCAGTTACGGCGCCTTCCTGGCCCTGCTGACGGCGGCGCACGCCCCTGCCGGTCAGGTGACGCGCTGCGCGGTGGTCGCGCCGTTCCTGTCGGGCGCCCGGCTGCTGGCCGAGGCCTCGGCCCAGGTGCGGGCACTCTGCACCCGGCTGGGCGGCGGCGACCTGATCGAGGACGCCCGCGGGCCGCGCGACGTGCTCCTGCTCGCACACCGGCTGACCGCGCCGCTGCTGGTCGTCCACGGCGACCGGGACGAGGTGGTGCCGGTGGGCCAGTCCCGTTCGCTGCGGCACGAGTTGCTGCGGATCGGGCGCACCGAGGGCACCGACTTCCGGTACGTCGAGGCGGCCGGGTCCGGGCACGAGGTGCTGGCCGAGGAGGGCGCGGCCGTGCTCCACGAGCTGCTCGCCGGCTTCCTGCGCACCGGCCGGCCGGGCTGACCGCCGACGGCCGCGGGCTCCCACGGGGGCGCCCTCCCGCGTCCGCGCCCGTTGCGCGCGGTTCGCCGGGCGGGCGCCCGGATCTCGATAGGATCACCCGCGCCACAGCGGTTATGGTGGCCGGGGCACGGGCCCCGAACACCCGCTCCGACCCTGCGCCGCCCACGGCGTCCCGGGCACGCTCCTGCGCCCGACCAGGTGTCCGACCGGGTCCGACCGAGCGCCCGCCGCCCCGCACCCGGTGCCCGCAGCGGCGCCGAAGGACCAGCACCCTCGCACGGAGAAGACGAATCTGATGTCCGACATCCTCACCGACACCACCGGACCCGCGACCACCGGGACCGACGCCGACAGGACCTCGGCCGAGGACACCGCGTCGCACGGCCGTCACCGCGGCACCTCCGCCGCCGACGACCGGCCCGAGGCCGACCCGCACGGCCGTCACCGCGCCGCGGCCGGCCAGAACTGACCGGCCGGTACCGAGCGGTCGGAACTGACTGGTCCGGAACTGAGCGGCCAGGGCTGAGCGATCGTCCGCGCGACGATCCACCGAACGGCACACGAGGGGGCCCGCCGATCCGTCGGCGGGCCCCCTCGCGTACCCGGAGCGGGCCACGTTCACTCAATCGTGAATGGTAACGTGGTCGTGAACGTTCACGACTGCGTGAATGGTTACGTGTGTGCAAGCGTTCATGCATGCGTGAATGCTCACCGGTGGCCGCTCGGCCCAGCTCCAGCCCCTCGCCCGCCGCCAGGGCCGTCAGCTCCGCACCCGTCCCCGGGCCGCCCGACCCCCACCAGACGGATGTGGACCGCCAGCCCCGCCGGGCTCGGCCCGGCGGGGCTCAGCCGAGGGTGACGACCGTCCGCAGCGCCTCGCCGCCGCGCATCTGGGCGAGGGCGTCGTTCACCCCGTCCAGGCCGACCCGGTGCGTGATCATGCCGGCGAGGTCGATCCGGCCGGCCCGCCACAGCTCGATCACCAGCGCGATGGTGCGCGGCACGTCGGCGCCGCCGTACAGGGAGGGCAGCAGCCGCTTCTCGTTGAAGAAGAGCTCGCCCATGCTGAACTGCGCGAGGTCGTCCTGGGCCCCGGCGCCGACCACGACCAGCGCGCCGCCGCGCCGGGTCGCGTCGTAGCCGGCCCGGACGGTGGCCGAGCGCCCGACGGCCTCGAAGACGTAGTCGTAGCCGCCTCCGGGCAGCGCCTTGGCGGCGGCCCGGAGCTCCTCGGGGGCGAGGGCCTCGGTGGCGCCGAAGGCCAGCGCGCGCTCACGCCGGGAGGCGACCGGGTCGACCACGGTGATCCGGCCCGCGCCGCAGACCCGGGCGCCCTGGACGGCCGCGACGCCGACCCCGCCGGCGCCGAGCACCGCGACCGAGGCGCCGGGCTCCACCCGGGCGGTGTTGACGGCCGCGCCGATGCCGGTGGTCACCCCGCAGCCGATCAGGGCGGCGAGCTCGTACGGGAGGTCGGCGGGCACCTTGATCACGGCGGCCCGGTCGACCACCACCTCCTCGGCGAAGGAGCCGGTGCCGTAGAAGCCGGACGCCTCGCCCACACTCGGCGCCGCGCCCTTCTCCTCGCCCTCGCCCTCACCCTCGCCCCGGGCCTCGTCCTGGCCCTCGCCGAAGCGGAAACTCGGGGCTCCGAGCCCGCGCAGGCTGGCGACGCAGAGGTGCCCGCGGCCGCGCTCGCAGTGCGCGCAGCGGCCGCAGGGTGCCATCCAGCAGAGCACCACCCGGTCGCCGGCGGCCACGTCGTGGACGCCCTCGCCGACCTCCAGCACGTCGCCGGCCCCCTCGTGCCCGGGCACGAACGGCGCCGGCTGCGGCAGCACCCCGCTCATCGCCGACAGGTCGGAGTGGCACAGGCTCGCCGCCCGCAGCCGGACCCGGACCTTCCCGGGGCCGAAGCCCACCGCCGTCACGTCGTCGCGGACGTCGAGCGTCTCCTGACCGGTCTCGTGCAGGATGGCTGCGCGCATGCGTGTGCTCCCGGGGTTCGCCGCTGGTCCGGCCGGTCGGCCGGGGCCGATTGTGGCATGACCGCGCCTGGACTAGAACACGTTCCAGCCTGCCCGGCCCCACCCTCCCATCCGGCCGGATACCGTCGAGTAAGGTCCGACGGCGAGCACCGGCCCACCGGCGTCAGGCCCACCGGCGTCAGGCCCCTTCGGCGCCGGGCCCATGAGCGGCGGGCACGGCAGGGCACCGCCACCCGGCACAGCAGCACGGCACACCGAGCACGAGGAGTCCCCCATGTCCGACCTCCTGGAAGACCCCGCCCGCCGGGCCACCGAGGCCCCGGCCCCCGAGGTCCTGGCCGCGTTCGAGGCCGCGACCGGGTTCATGCCCGTGGACGAGGGGCTGGCGCTGTACGCGGCGGCGGTGGACGCCGCCGGGCGCACCGGCCTGCCGCTGCTGGAGATCGGCACCTACTGCGGCCGCTCCGCGATCCTGCTGGCCGCCGCCGCCCGGGACCACGGCACGGTGGCGCTGACCGTCGACCACCACCGCGGTTCCGAGGAGCAGCAGCCTGGCTGGGAGTACCACGACCCGACCCTGGTGGACCCCGAGGTCGGGCGCATGGATACGCTCCCCCGCTTCCGCCGCACCCTGTACGCGGCCGGACTGGAGGAGCACGTGATCGCCCTGGTCGGCCGCTCGCCGCAGATCGCCGCGGTGTGGGGCGGGCAGGTGGGCCTGGTGTTCATCGACGGCGGCCACACCGACGAGCACGCCACCGGCGACTACGAGGGCTGGGTGCCCCACCTGGCACCCGAGGGCCTGCTGGTGGTGCACGACGTGTTCCCCGACCCGGCCGACGGCGGCCAGGCGCCGTACCGGGTGTACCTGCGGGCGCTGGCCGAGGGCTTCGAGGAGATCTCGGTCACCGGTTCGCTGCGGATCCTGCGCCGCGCCACCGCCTGACGGCCGCCGCCTGCCACGCCCTCCACCGTCCGAGGGCCATCACCCTCCACCGCCCGCCACCGCCTGAGGGCCGCCGGCCGACCCGCCTGGCCGCCGACCGGGGCCGCCGGGACCGGGTCCGTCCACCGTTCGCGCCCGCGAACCGGACCGGATCCGCCGAGCGGCCCCACGGGCGATCACCGATGCTCTAACGTCGTGCCCGGCCGGTGCTTTGTCCGGGTGCCGGGACCACCCGGCGGGGTTCGAACGGTACGGTGTCCGCGCGGCGGTGTCGCGCGGTTCGTCGGTACGGCCGCGTCCGGCAGCGGCCGCGCCGGGCACGGCCACCCCGGGGTGACCGGTTCAGCACGGCGTCGACGACACGGCACTCAGGCGGAGCAGGACGGCGGGGGCTAGCGCATGACCGACCAGAACAACACCGCTCCGGCGGTCTGGGACCCCACCGCGCGCGGCGGCGCGGGCGGCTGGGTACGCGGCGGGCCGGCCCAGCCCGCGCAGCCCCCCGCCCC
>NZ_JBSGFD010000068.1:0-42324 GCF_053603215.1 Kitasatospora sp. NPDC004240
CGGGGGTGGGGCCCGCGCCGGCCGCCGGCGGGGTGGCGCCGGCCGACGCGCCCGCGGTCTGGCCGGTGGCGGCGGCGCTCGGCTTGGCGCCGCCCGCCTTGGCGTCACCGGAGCCGCTCGACCCGCAGGCCGCCAGGGCGCCGAGCAGCGCCCCCGTCGCCGCGACCGCGGCCGCCTTCCGACCGACTGACCTCATCGTGCCCTCCCTGTTGTCCCGCCCACGGTGTCCGTGAACCGCCAAGAACGATAGACATGATCGCCCCTCCCCCGGTTCCCGCCGCCACCGCCTCCCTGTGACCCCGCCCACACCGCGGCGCCCGCACCACGGGCGCGCCGCCCGGCCCGGTCATCGCCACCGACGGGGCGCGGCGGAACGGGCGGAGCCGGCGGTCCGGCACCCCCGACGACGGGCCCGGGCGGCGAACGAGGCCCCGGCGGGCGGGCCCGATCGGGTGAGGACCCGTCACCCGGGCGGGCCGCAGGACACCTCCCGGGCACCGGGGGCGCGATACGTTCGTACAGCAACAACCTCCCCGTCCCCCGGAGGGACCGCATGCCACAGGAACCCACCACCGTCGACGCCGTGATCCAGCGGATGAAGCAGATCGACACCGATCTGGACGCCCGCGACGGCGTCGCCCAGTTCAACCGGATGTACCTCAAGGTCACCGAGCTGGTGGCGAGGAACATCACCGAGGGCTTCTTCGAGGACCCGGCGTTCATGGAACGCATGGACGTGATCTTCGCCAACCTGTACTTCCGCAACGTCGACGCGGCCCGGCTCGGCCGCTCGGTCAACGCCGCCTGGCGTCCTCTGTTCGAGGCCCGGCAGAACCCCACGCTGTGGCCGGTCCAGTTCGCGCTGGCCGGGATGAACGCGCACATCAACCACGACCTGGCACTCGCGGTGATCGCCACCTGCCGGGAGCGGCGCACCACGCCCGAGACCGCCCCCGTGCACGCCGACTACCTGCGGGTCAACGAGCTGCTCGCCCTGGCCGAGGCGGAGGTGCGGGCCTCCTTCGAGGTGCAGGCCGCCCGTCTCGCCCCCCAGGAGGCCGAAACGCTCAAGCACATCGTCGGCAGCTTCGGCATCGCCCGCGCCCGGGACGCGTCCTGGGCCACCGTCCGCGCGCTCTGGCCCAACCGGGACATCCCGCTGCTGTTCGACCCGGCCACCGCGGCGATCGCCGGGAACGTCGGCCTGGCCGGCCGGCTGCTGCTCACCCCGGTCGTCCCGCCGGTCGACTGAGCACGCGGCCCCGGCCCGGCACCCGTCGTCGGGTACCGGGCCGGGGCGGGTCCGGGCCTCACCCGCGCAGGAACGACTCCAGCGCGGCCGCGAAGGCCACCGGGATCTCGTACATCGGGTAGTGGCCGGAGTTGGGCAGCACGAACAGCTCGGCGTTCGGGTAGTGGGCCAGCCAGGTGCCGCGCATCGCCTCGGCGGAGAGCGCGGGGTCGTGCTCGCCGACGAAGACGCCGACCGGCAGGGTGCTGCCGGCCACCTTGCCGGCGAAGTCCTGCCCGGTCCAGTCCTCCAGGTAGGCGGCGAAGGCCTCGGGACGGGACCCGGCCACCGACCGCTCGGTCATCCGGTCCAGCCAGCGGGCGGCCGCGCGGTGCCCGGTGACCAGGTCCAGGATGGCCCGCCGGTTGGCGGGGTGCTCGGCCGCGCCGTGGAAGAGGTCGTACGCCTCGCCCTCCAGCGGGTACGCGCTCGCCGGGACCGGCGCGACCCCGGCCAGCCTGCGCACCCGGCCCGGCACCTCGGCGAGGATCCGCTGCGCGGCCTTGCCGCCCATCGAGTGCCCCACCAGCGAGAAGGTGTCCCAGCCCAGCGCGTCGGCCAGGGCCAGCGCGTCCCCCGCGATCTCGGCGAGGGTGAACTCCCCCTCCTCCCCGATCCGTTCGCCGTAGCCGCGGTAGTCGAAGAAGGCGTAGCCGAACGCGTCCGGGTCCAGGTACTCCAGGAACGGACCCCAGTTCGCGCTGCTGCCGAACCAGTCGTGCAGGACCAGGACCTTGTGCGGTCCGGTACCGATCAATCGGTGGCCGATCGTCATCCATCACTCCTCGTGGGCGGGATGACCGGTGCCTTCCCGCCCACGACCCCGGCCAACCGACCCGGCCGGCCATCGGCGTGTCGGACCCGGCCGACCCGGCCGCCGGGGCGTCGACCCCGTCAGCGACCGGCCGCCGGCCTGATGGTGCAGGTGCCGTCCTCGCAGTGCGTCTCCCGGCGGCCCCGGGAGACGATCCGGACCAGCCCGGCGATCCAGCACATCGGGCAGCCGCGCAGCACCAGCAGACCCGCCGGCATCCCGATCAGCGCGACCGGCCCGAGGAAGGGCGTCAGCGCCAGCGCGCCCACGATGAGGCCGAACCCCACGGCCCCTTGCAGCAGATGACGTCCGACGGACGGCTCGCTCACCACCACCGGCCCCCTTCCGCGTCCGACGTGCCCTCTCCGTCCCGTACCCGCTGCGCACCCGACGGGCGTGACGGGCGTGACATGGCCGGCTGGGCCAGCGCCCGGCGCACGGCCGTGCGGGCGCGGTGCAGGCGGGACTTCATCGCCGCCTCGCTCAGCCCGAGCGAGCGGGCCACCGCCGGGCCGGGGACGCCCTGGACGTCCCGCAGCACCAGCACCTCCCGCTGATCCGGAGGCAGGTCGCCGACCGCGGCCGCGATCCGTTCGGCCTCCAGCCGGGCCAGCACCTCCTCCTCGGCGGAGGGCCCCGCCTCGTACCCGTCCCCGGCGTCCCGGTCGTCCCCGGCGTCCCGCGGCCCCTCGCGGTGGGCGAGCGTGCGCAGCTGCCGCAGGCACTCGTTGCGGACGATCCGGAACATCCAGGACGCCAGCGCGGCGGTGGCGCGCAGGGTGCCGATCCTCCGGTAGAGGATGATCAGCGCCTCCTGGGCGGCGTCCTCGGCGTCCTGCGGCGAGGCGCACAGCGCACCCGCGAAGCGCCGCACGTGCGGGCGCGACCCGTCGATCACGGCCACCAGCGAGTCCCGGTCACCGTCCCGGGCGGCCCGGACCAGCCCTTCGTCCGGCCAGTTCCACCGCTCCCGCACCTCAGCCACGGCCGCTGCCCCCGTTCTGCTTGCGCCGGCGGATCATCACGACGCAGGTGCACACCAACAGCGCGCCCACTCCCACGATCACGGCCACCATCATGCTGTCTTCTCCTCCGTCGTGGACCCCCGCGGGATCCGTTCGGGGATAGGAGTCGGCGAGGTACGAAAAGGATTCACCCCATTTTCGGGCCGCCGCACGCCTGCTGTGACACTGTCCCCGTGCCCCTCCCGCTCGCCCTCCCCTGCCCGCTCTGCGGCCGCCCCGCCGAGGCCCCGTGGTCCGCCTCCCCGCCACCCGTCTGGGCGGCCCTCACCGGGACGGCGCGCGTCGACTGGTACGCGCCCGGCGCGCACCCCGTGCTCGCCGAACTGCCGCCCGCCGTCGGGGAGGTCCACACCGTACGGATCACCGGCCCGTTCCACGCCGACGGCCCCTTCCACGCCCTCTTCACCCCCGCGGCGGCCGCCCTCGACGGGCCCGAGGACCACCCGGAGACGCTGGCCGACCTCGCCCTGGCCACCTGCGAACCGCTGGAGCTCCTGGACGCCGCCGGCACGGGCACCGCAGCCACCGGCACCGCGCTCCTCGACGTCCGGGTCACCGCCCTGGAGCGCGCCGCCGAGGCCGCCGAACGCCACCCCGCCCGCACCGCCGGCCCGCTGGACGACCTCCTGCCACCCGCCCGCGCCCGCACCTCCACCACCGTCCACGGCGACCTGCGCCACTACGCCTGGTCGGTCGAGGGCGACCTCGGCCGCTGGGCCCTCGCCCGCCGCGGCCCCGGCCGCGACGCCCTTCTGCTCCACGGCACCTGGGACCTCGACCGCGACGACACCGCCCTCGGCCACCGCCCGCTGACCCCCGAGGAGTGCGCCCTCCTGGACGCCCACTGGCCGGCCTGACCGTCCCCGCCCGGGGCGGAGCCCTCCGATTCGGGGCGAACCCTCCGATGGCCCTCCGGCGATGCGCGGCCCCGCCGTACGCTACAACGTCATGAGAGCCATGGCGCAGCGCACCTGGAAGGCCGACGAGCGGTTGGAGCTCGTGGAGCTGCCCACCCCGGAGCCGCGGCGGGGGGAGGTACGCGTCGGCGTGCGGGCGGCCGGGGTGAATCCGGTCGACTGGAAGATGCGCAGTCACGGTCCGCTGCGGCTGGCCGCCCGGCTGCTGGGGCCGCGGCCGCCCGTGGTGGTGGGGGTGGACTTCGCCGGGGTGGTCGACGCGGTCGGGCCGGGGGTCACCGGCTTCTCGCCGGGCGACCGGGTGGTGGGCGGGACCGACTTCTCCCGGGGTCAGCGCGGCTCGTACGCCGACACCGTGGTGGTCCGCGAGGACCAGCTCTGCGGCGTCCCGGACGAGGTCGACCTCACGGTGGCCGCCGCCCTGCCGGTGAGCGGGGTGACCGCCCGGATGGCGGTGGTGGACCTGGGGCGCATCCGCCGGGAGCGGCCCGCCGACCGACGGGTGCTGGTGCTCGGCGCCTCCGGCGCGGTGGGTCAGCTCGCGGTGCAGATCGCGAAGTCGGAGGAGGCGTTCGTGGTGGGCGTCTGTTCGGCGGGGAACGCGGAGCTGGTCGGCGGGCTCGGCGCCGACGCGGTCCTCGACTACGGGCGCGGTGACGCGCTCGCCCAGGCCCGCGCCCACGCCCCCTTCCACCTGGTGGTCGACTGCGTCGGCGGCTACTCCGGCCCCGGCTGCCGGGCCCTGCTGTCACCGCGGGGCCGCCACATCATGGTGGCGGGCGACGACCCGGCCGCCGCGCTGCAACTGCTCCTGGCCCCCTCCCGCTCCAAGGGCATCCTGGGCCGGCCCACCGGCCGACGGCTGGAGCCGCTGGTGGCGGCGGTGGCCGACGGGAGCCTGCGGGTGGCCGTCGCCCGGACCCTGCCGCTCACCGCCGCCGAGGAGGCCCACCGGCTGAGCCGGAGCGGACGTATGACGGGCAAGCTGGTCCTGCTGCCGTGACTCAGCCCGCGGCGCGGGCCGGCGGGCGGACCGGCCGGGGCGGCTGGGCTCAGCCGGCGTCCGGTCCGGCGGCGAGGGCGGCCAGGGCGCGGCCGGGGTCGGTGGCGCCGCAGGCCTCGCGGACGGCCGCGTCGTGGGCGGCGGCCAGGGCGTCGAGGCGGGTGAGCCTGCGCCGGCCCTGGCGGGAGAGGTGGGCGGTGATGCGGCGGCGGTCCTCGTCGGACTGGCGCCGGTAGACCCAGCCGGAGTCGGCGAGCGCGTCGACCACCCGGCTGAGGCTGGCCTGCGGGATGAGCAGGGTGGTCGCGAGTTCGCCCATGGGGTGGCCCTCGCCGTCGCCGAGCGCGCGCATCACCCGCCACTGGTCGATGGTGCAGCCCTCCTCGTCGAGCGCCGCCGCCAGGCCGCGGGCGAGCCGGCGCTGCGCCACGGTGAGCAGCTCGATCAGCAGCGGCTCCTGCCCGCCGGGCGCCCCCGCCGCGGGCGCGGGTCCGGCGGGCACGGCGGTGGCCCGTCCACCGGGATCGCCCTCGGCCATCACGCCACCCCTTCCCGCCCTCTTCACAGATCCGACCGGACGACCATACTCGCTCAGGTGACCGTCGAAGCCTGCCTGCTCGATCCGCTCGACGCGCTGCACTCCGGCCGGGAGGCGCAGGCGCTGCGGGTGGCCCTGGTGGTGCCCCAGTCGGGAGTGCTGGGGCTGACCGGCCCGTCGGCGCTGGACGCGGCGCTGCTGGCCGCGCACGAGATCAACACCGTGGGCGGGGTGCGCGGCCGGCCGCTGGAGCTGGTGCTGGTGGACGGCGGGGCCGCGCCCGACGCGGTGGCCTCGGAGGTGTCGCTGCTCTCGGGGGCCGGCGCGGTGGACGTGGTGGCCGGCTGCCACACCAGCGATGTGCACCGGGCGCTGGAGGCGGTGGCGGGCGGGCGGATCCCGTACCTGTACACGCCGCCGCACGAGGGCGGGGCGCGGCTGCCGGGGGTGGTGTGCACGGGGGTCGACCCGGTGCGCCAGCTGCGCGGGCAGCTCGAACGGCTGACCGCCCGGCACGGGTTGCGGCGCTGGGCGCTGATCGGCAACGACTACATCTGGCCGCGCGCGGTGCACCGGGCGGCCGCGGCGCTGCTCGCCGGGACACCGGCCGGCGTGGTGCTGGAGCGGCGGATCCCCTTCGGCCTGGTCGACCGGGAGGTCGAGCCCCTGCTGGAGGCGCTGCGGGCCGCCCGGGCGGACGCCGTACTGCTCAGCCTGATCGGCCGGGACCTGGTCCGGTTCAACCGCGCGCTGCGCCGCTCCGGGCTCGACGGCCGGCTGGTGCGACTGTCGGGGGCGCTGGAGGAGAACGGCCTGCTGGCCTCCGGGGGCGACGACACGGGGACGCTGTACGCCTCGATGCCCTCGTTCACCACCCTCGCCGAGGAGCGGCGGCTGGGCCTGGCGGAGCGTCACCGGGCGCTGTTCGGGCCGGAGGCGCCGGTGCTGGACGCGTACGCGGAGGGGCTGTACGAGGGGTTGCACCTGCTGGCCGCGCTGGCCCGACGGCGGGAGCTGGCGGTGGACGGGCTGGCGCTCGCCGCCGATCGGCTGCTGCGCGGTGGGGACGCGGCGGACCGGTGGGCCTGGGCGGGTGCGCCGGGCGGTCCGCCGGGCGGGCGGGTGCACCTGGCGCGGGCGGAGGGGCTGGGGTTCACCGTCCTGCCGTGAGGCCGGGGTGCCGTACTGCCGTGCCGCACGGCCCCGGGAAGCCGTACCGCCGGCCGCCCGTCACGGCGGGCCGTTCACACCTCCGGGGGACTCCCGCGCCGAAACCCTTCCATTTGGAAATAGTTGGTCCTACTGTCTCCCCACACGCCCCAGCGGGCCGGTACGGAGAGAGAGCGCCATGGCCGACAGACCCCCATCCCACGCCATCGAGAACTACGGCTACCGCCAGGAGCTGCGCCGCTCCCTGGGCTTCCGCGACCTGCTGGTCTACGGCCTGGTGTTCATGGTGCCGATCGCGCCGTTCGGCATCTTCGGCGGCGTCTTCCAGGGCTCCGGCGGCATGGTCGCCCTGGCGTACCTGCTCGGCATGGTGGCGATGATGTTCACCGCCCTCTCGTACGCCGAGATGTCCCGCGCCTTCCCGATGGCGGGCTCGGTGTACACCTACGCCGGACGCGGCATCGCCGCCCCCGTCGGCTTCCTGGCCGGCTGGATGATCCTGCTGGACTACATCCTGGTGCCCGGCCTGCTCTACCTGATCGCCGGCGTCGCGATGAACTCGCTGGTGCCGGCCGTCCCGGTCTGGCTCTGGCTGGTGGGCTTCGTCCTGCTCAACACCGTGGTCAACTACCTGGGCATCGAGACCACCGCCCGGATCAACAAGGCCATGCTGATCGGCCAGCTGGTCGTGCTGGCGCTGTTCGTCGTCGTCGGCGTGGTCGCCCTCGCCCAGGGCAAGGGGCGCGGCTTCGACCTCAGCCCGCTCTACGACTCCGCCGCCTTCTCCTGGAGCCTGGTGCTCGGCGCGGTCTCCATCGCCGTGCTCAGCTTCCTCGGCTTCGACGGGATCTCCATGCTGGCGGAGGAGAACCGGGACTCCACCCGCGCCATCGGCCGCTCGATGATCGCCGCGCTACTGCTGGCCGGCACCCTGTTCATCGTCCAGACCTGGGTGGCCTCGCTGCTCGTCGCCGACCCGGACGCGCTGGTCCGCGACGGCGACCCCGACGGCACCGCCTTCTACGACGCCGCCCGCACCGCCGCCGGCGGCTGGCTCGCCTCGCTGGCCGCCGCGGCCACCGCGATCGCCTGGGGCTTCGCCAACTCGCTGGTCGCCCAGGCGGCCACCTCCCGGCTGCTGTTCGCGATGGCCCGCGACCGCCAGCTGCCGTCCTTCCTGGCCCGCGTCCACCCCGTGCGCAAGGTGCCGGTCAACGCGACCCTGCTGGTGGCCGGGATCTCGCTGGCGCTCGGCCTGTGGAGCGCCGCCCGCGAGGACGGCATCACCCTGCTGAGCTCCCTGGTCAACTTCGGGGCGCTCACCACCTTCCTGGTGCTGCACGTCTCGGTGGTCTGGCACCACCTGGTCCGCCGCCGCAGCGGGAACTACTGGCGCCACCTGGTCGCGCCCGCCGCCGGCTTCTGGATCCTGGCCGCCGTCGTGGTCAACGCCGACGTCGCCGCCCAGCGCCTCGGCTTCGTCTGGCTGGCGATCGGCGCGGTCGTCCTGCTCGTCCTGACCGCCACGGGCCGCCGGCCCCGGCTGGCCGGGGTCGGCGAGCAGCCCCTGCCGCCCGCCGAGGACGAAGCGCCGGCGCCCGCCGGCCCCTCCGTCCCGCCCCAGGACCGCCGGACCGTCACCGAGGAGCACCAGTGAGCCTGCCCGACCTCGTCCACCTGCGGCCCGGCCCGGGCGACTACGCCTACACCTTCGGCGGCCGCGCGCCCCTGCTCACCGTCCGGCCCGGCACGATCGTCGAACTCACCACCGAGGACTGCTTCGGCGGCCGGGTCCGGGGCGTCGGCGATCTGCCCAGCCAGGTCTGCGAATTCCCCTACCTCAACCCCGTCACCGGCCCGATCGCGGTGTCCGGCGCCGAACCCGGCGACACCCTGGCGGTGCACTTCGTCGAGATCGTCCCGGCCCGCGACCGCGGCTACTCCAGCACCTTCCCGCACTTCGGGGCGCTCACCGCGACCCACAGCACGGCGATGCTGCACCCCCCGTTGGAGGAACGGGTCTGGATGTACGAGCTCGACGTCGAGGCCGGGACCTGCCGGTTCCGCGCCCGCGGCGGCGACTTCACCGTCGAACTGCCGCTCGACCCGATGCACGGCACCGTCGGAGTGGCCCCCGCCGGCGGCGAGACCCTGATGTCGATCACCCCGGGCGCCCACGGCGGCAACCTCGACACCCCCGAGATGCGCGCCGGCACCACCGCGTACTTCCGGGTCAACGTCGAGGGCGGGCTGCTCGCCATCGGCGACGGCCACGCCCGGCAGGGCGAGGGCGAGGTGTGCGGCACGGCCGTCGAGGCCGCCATGCGCACGGTGGTGATCGTCGACCTGGTCAAGGGCGGCGGGCCCGCCTGGCCCCGGCTGGAGAGCGACCACCACCTGATCAGCACCGGCTCCGCACGCCCCCTGGAGGACGCCTTCCGGATCAGCCAGCACGACCTGGTGGGCTGGACGGCCGGCCTGCTCGGCCTGGACGAACTGGACGCCTACCAGCTCGTCAGCCAGGCCGGGCTGGCGCCCGCCGCCAATGTGTGCGACACCAACTACACGATGGTGGCCAAGCTCCCCAAGTCGCTGCTCGGGCGGGCCCGGGCCTACGACGGCCTGCACGAACGGCTACGCCGCACCGCCGAGGCGTACCTGCGGCACCGCTGAGCGCGTGCCCCCGGGCGGGAGGCCGGTCGCCCCGGTCCCCGCCCGGCGTCCGGCTTCCGGCGTCCATCCGGCCCGGCGCCGGCGCGCGGCGGTCTTGCGCCCGCCGGGGCCGGGTCATCACACTGACGGGATCCGAAGTCCCTTGGCGCCGGGGGGCGTTGTGTGGGTGTTACCGGTCCTGCTGCTCGTCTGGGGCGTCGGCCTGCTGACAGTGGAGCTCCGGATCCGCCGGTCCCTCGACGACCTGCACCGCGCCGAGCGGAGGGCCACCGCCGCCGGGTACGACCCGGAGCTGTACGAACTGGCCTGCCTGACCGACCGGTTGAGGGACACCGTCCTCACCGTGATGCACGTCGAGGGACGCCTGGTCGCCTCCCGGTCCGGCACCGTCACCCTCACCGACCCCGAACCCCGGCACCCGGCCGAGACCACCGTCATCGAGGCCTTCCAGGGCACCCGCACCCTGAAGCTGGACGCCGTGCGCGACGGTGTCCACGGCCACGCCGCCCGGGAGCGGCTCCGCCAGGACCTCGTCCGGAACGGCCTCTCCCAGGACGTCACCCTGCGCATCGCGGCGGCGGACGCCGTCCGCGCGGGCCGGTGGAGCCCGGTGGTGATCCTGCTGGCCGGTGCCGCCACCACCGCCTTCGCCCTCGCCCACGGCGCGGGCGCCTTCGTCCCGGTGACGGCCCATCTGGTGCTGCTCGTCCCGGCGTTGGCCATCGCCTGCCGCACCGGGCCGCAGGGCGACCGGGTCACCGAGCTCGGGCATCGGGCGATCGCCCGGGCCCGGGCGGCCGGCCGCGACGGCGACGACCGGCTCGCCGTCGCCGTCGAGGGCCTGTCCGCCCTGCCGGAGTCCCACGCCCTGGCGCTCGCCCTGGCCGCCCGGCGGAAGGCCGAGGCCGAACGGCGCCGCAAGGCCGCCGAGGAACGTCCGAAGAACGAGGAGCCGCCCGGCCGTTCCTCCGACAACTTCGGCGGTATCGGCACGGGCGGCCTCGGCTGCGGGGGCTGCGCCGGCTGCGGCGGGGGGCTGTAGGGCCCCGGCCTCTAGCCGCGCAGGGTGGTGACCTTCAGACCGGGGGCCGCCGCGATCTCGGCCTCGGTGAACCGCTCGGTCACCCACTGCTTGCGGGCGTACATCGCGGTCTGGTCGGTGTAGTGCGGCGAATCCGGGTTCGCCGACTGCCCGTACGTGAGGATGGTGCGGGTGCGCGGGCCGGCGGGCGTCAGCTCGGTGGCCATGATGAAGCTGGAGCCGTGGATCCGGTCACCCGGGTCGGCCGGGTGGGTGGCGCCGCCGGCGCCCGAATTCGGCGAGGCGGTCAGCACGTTGAAGCAGCCCTGCTGGCCGGAGCAGCCGTGCAGCGGGATGCCCGCCCAACGCTGCACGCTGCCGATCGGCGCGTCCAGCGGCAGTCCGGCGGCCGTCAACTGCCGTACGGCGTCGGCCAGCGCGCGCTGCGCCGCCGGGTTCTCGCCGTCCAGGCCGCGCGGGGTGGTCAGCGGGGCCGCCGGGTCGTACGGCACGCGCCACCAGGCGGTCGGGCCGCCACGGTTCAGCCCCTGGTGGAACGCCTGCCACAGCACCGCGCCGCCGCTGCCGGCGTCGTCCCGGGTGTCCCAGGCGGCCAGCACCGCGCAGGCGGCCCGGACGTCCACCCGGGTGCCGTCGGTGGCGGTCGGCTCGGGGTGGGTGCGGCACATCGCGACCGTGTCGTCCCGGCTGAGCTCCGCCGTGCCGTTGCGGTCGCCCAGCATGCTCGCCTGCAGGGTGGCCAGGGTGAAGCCGGGGGCGCCCAGCCCGTCGGCGCCGCCGCGCCGCTCGGCGATCATCCGCAGGCCCAGCTGCGCCCGCGGC
This sequence comes from Kitasatospora sp. NPDC004240, assembly GCF_053603215.1. Taxonomy (NCBI): domain Bacteria; kingdom Bacillati; phylum Actinomycetota; class Actinomycetes; order Kitasatosporales; family Streptomycetaceae; genus Kitasatospora; species Kitasatospora sp. NPDC004240. The sequence continues at coordinate 11,296 of NZ_JBSGFD010000068.1, forward strand.
CCGATCCGCGGGGCCGGGTTGTACACGGTCGGCAGTCCGGCCATCGGCGCCTCGGGGTTGGTCAGGTACGGGCCGTTGTTGGAGTTGGCCACGTAGTCGGCGCGGCTGAGCGTGGGGTGGGCGGCCGGCCCGTACAGGCCGGGGACCAGCGCGTCCGGGTCGCGGCCCCAGTCGCAGGCGCCCGTCGAACCGTCCAGCACATCGTGGAACTTCTCGCCGCCGGGCACCACGCAGCGCCCCAGCTGGTCGTCGGTGAGCCGCGGGACGGCGGAGGAGTCGGTGAAGTACGCGGTGCCGCCGGTGTCGGTGGCCATCGTGTACGTCCACGGGTTGCCCTGGTAGGTGCGCTGGGCCCGGCGCAGCTGGTCGAGGTTCTGCGCCCGGCCCATCGCCAGCCACTCGTTGAGCGAGCGCAGGTTGTCGGCGTTGGCGTCCCGCAGGGCGTAGGCGTGCTCGGCGGTCCAGTCGTCGGCCAGCACGGGCCCGTAGCGGGTGCCGTAGAGCGTGGTGGTCACGGTGGTGAGGGCGCCGTCCGCGCCGCGGACGGTGACCGGCACGCTCTGCCGGGTCATCGGCTCGGGCCTGCCGTCGACCAGGTAGCTCGTCGGGTCGCCGGGGGCGAGGGTGAGCCGGTAGACCGAGGCGTGGTCGGCGTAGCTGGTGGTGTGGGTCCAGGCGAGGCCCCTGGTGTGGCCGATCTCGACCAGCGGGGTGCCGTAGATGCTGGCACCGGAGACGTCCAGGACGCCGGGGATGGTCAGCTGGACCTGGTAGAAGCGGTCGCTGCCGACCCAGCGCAGATGGGGGTTGGCGAGCAGCATGCCGGTGCCGTCACGGGTGGCCTCGCGGCCGAGCGCCCAGCCGTTGCTGCCGAGGTCGAGCGGCGGCTCGGCGGGCGCCTTCACGGGCGCGGCGGCGGGTGCGCCCTGGGCGGGTGCGCCCTGGGCGGCGGGCGGGGTCGCAGCGGTGGGCGGGGTCGCGGTGGCGATGGCGCCCTTGAACTGGGAGGCTCCCGAGGCGCCGTTGAGCTCGTGGAGCAGTGTCCAGAGGTCGAGGGCGGTGATCGGGCCGACCCACTCCTTGCCGCGGCAGGTCGGATCGGGCAGGCCAGCCACGCCGGTGTCGCTCAGATAGCGGTTGTAGCCGGCGGCGTAGCCCTCGACCAGTCGGCGCACCTCGGCGGTGGGGCCGAGCGGTGCGGGCCGGTCCAGCAGCCGCTGCACGGTACCGGCCCGGCGCAGGCCCTGGTGGTAGCCGTCACTGGCCAGGTTGGGGGTGCGCGGGTCGTCGGTGGTGCCGGCCGTCGGCCCGAACCAGCGGGAGCGTTCGCCCCGCAGGGTCACCACGTGGTCGGCGAGCTGGCACAGGTTGTCCTGGGCGAAGGCGTACCCGTAGCCGTACCCCAGCCCGCCGAAGTCGCGCGCCAGGATGTGCGGGACGCCGTACGCGGTGCGCCGGATCTTGGCGGTGTACCCGCGGTCGTGGTCCTCACCCACCTCGACGCCGGCCCCGGACGGCTCCGGCGCGGCCACCGCCGCCGAGGCCGGCAGCAGCCCCGCGGTGACGGCCAGCAGGCAGACGGCCGCCAACCTCCTCAATCCGGAGGCACGATGACGTTCAGTCAGCTTCGTGTCGTGTCGCATACGCACCAGATTCCCCCGGCCGCACCCGGGGTCGCATCACCCGACCGGAGGAGCCCGGCGTAGCCCCTGGGACGTACCCGCTCCTTCCCCGGGTCTACGCCGATCCGGTCGCCGCTGGGGACCGCCCGCGACGATGCGGCCGCCGTCGAGGAGGAGCAGCCGGGCGGTGGCGGCGAGCCAACGGACCGACGGGTCCTGATCATCGAGGACGGCGGCGAGTCGGGCGTCCGGCAAGAAGTCGAGTATCACCCGGCGATGGGCCGCACCGACAGTGTCGGTTTGGGTCACTCCACCGAGGGCCGCGAGAACCGCGTCCACACCGGCTGAGCGTCCCCGCCCGTCCGTCCGGGGTGGACGGGCGGGCGGCGGCTCGGCGGGTGGGGCCGGGGTGGTCAGCCGGGGTGGTGGTGCGTCAGCACTCGGGGTAGGCGGCGCAGAGCGCGGACTCCATCGCCTTGACCACGGCGGCGTCGTCGACGCCCGTCCAGGCGGTCTTCGGCTTGCCGTCGGGGGCGTCCGCCGAGAGGGTCAGCTCGACGACGGTGCCGTTGGGGCTCGACAGGTACAGGTGCGAGGTCTGCACGCCCGCGTTGGCCGGGCGCTGGACGGTGATGGTCGCGGCGACGTGGTCGGCGTTCTCGGGGCTGGTGATCTGGACCTTGGCGTTGGCGTTGCTCTTTCCACAGTCGGCCAGCAGCTTCTTGAGCTCCTGCATCAGCGCGTAGGCGGTCTGGGCGTTGCCGCTGCTGGTGCGCGGGTCGCGGCGGGCGATGGCCCCCTTGACCTTCCAGTCGCCCGGGTTGCTGCTCGCGCCCTTCACCTCGGTCTGGGCGGACTCGGCGCCCTCCACCAGGGAGCGCTGGTCGCCGGCGAGGCGCTTGTTGCAGAGGTTCTCGACCTCGAAGGTCGGCACGGCCACGGCGCGGGCGGTGTCGGCCGGCGAGGGCCAGTGGTAGGTGGAGTCGAGCGGGATGCCGCGCGGGTTGATCCAGGCCGCGGCCGGGACGGCGCCGGCGGCCCCGGTCGCCTTGCCGGAGGCGGCCGGTGAGCCGGCCGCGGAGCCGGAGCCGGAACCGGAGCCGGAACCGGAGCCGGAACCGGAGCCGGAACCGGAGCCGGAACCGGAGCCGGAGCCGGAGCCGGGCGCGGTGGTCGCGCCCGCCGCGGCCGAACCACCGCCGGCCGCGGGGCCGGCCGGGTTGTTCTCCTCCGGCCCGCAGGCGCTCAGGGCGCCCAGGCAGAGCAGTGCGGAGGCGGCGGCGATGGCGCTCTTGCCGTACTTCACGGTGATGGTCTTCCTCTCCCCCATGGTGTCGGTGTCCGGGCCGCTCCGGCCGTGGACACCGCGACCACCGGGACCGGCTGACCTATCGTCAGCCGATCCGGTGATCACAAACGCGGCAATCTAGCCTGCGGTGATCGCGCCGCGCAAAAGCGTCCGCGCCCGAGGCCCGGCGGGGCACGGGCGCCCCACCGGGTGGCACCGGCGGGACCCCCTTCGGCCACCGGCCGGGCGCCGTCGCGAGGTGCGCTCAGGCTCCGGTCCGGTACCCCCACGCCGGGGCCGACGGTTCCTCGGCCCGATCGCCGGCCCGCCCGTCCGCCTGCCCGCCGGCCGCTGCGTCGAGCAGCCGGGCGACGGTGACCCCGTCCTTCCACCCCGCCAGCTGCCCGGTCAGCCCCGCGTAGAGCCGGCCCCAGTCGGCCGGGTCGGCCGCCCGCACCAGCTCGGCCAGCGCGTCGGCCGCGTCGGCGACCGGCTCCCAGGGGCTGTCCTCGCGGGCCAGGGCGCCCGAGAGGTAGCGCAGGACCCGGGCGCCCGGGACCGCCCTGTGGATCAGGTCGCGGCCGGTCAGCAGGCCGCGCCGCAGCGCCTCGTCGAGGACCACGGCGAGCGGGCCGTCGTCCAGTCGGCCGACGCCCTGGGCGGTACGGGCGGCGAACAGCGCGGGCGTGTCCCACCAGCGGATGACGTCCGGGGCGCGCAGCACCGCGCGGTGGCGCAGCGCGACCTCCTCGGGTGTCGCCGGGTGGTCGATCAGCTGGGACCAGACCGCGAACGGCTGCCGGGCGTGCTCGGCCTCCAGCACGTCCCAGTCGAAGGCGTACGGCAGGGCCCGGTAGCGCTCCAGTGTCCGTCCCTCCCAGGTGTTCAGGTCGCGCAGCCGTTTGACCAGCCGGGCGGTGGTGAACTCCTTGGCCGTCCGTTCCTCCAGGGTGGCGACCGGGTCGGCGGAGCGGAGCGCGCGCCTGACGGAGGAGGCGGCGGACGGGCCGAGGTCCCCGCTGTCGAGGCACTGCCTCAGACCCTCGCGGCCGCCGAGCCGGGCCAGGTTGAGCGCGCCGAGCAGTTGCTCGGGCAGCCCGACGTAGGGCTTGGTCCGCTTCATGGCCTCCTCGATCATCGCGATCCGGGGGGACATGATGCCGCCGACCAGCCGGTCGGCGCTCACCCCGGACAGATGGTCGACGAGACCGGGCACGGGTGCGGCCGCCGCGCGCAGCTGGACGGCGGCGTCGGGGTGCTGGGCCAGCAGAGCGGCGACGGCCGCCGGGTCCGCGCGCTCCAGCACCAGGCGGACCGCCTCCTCCGGCAGCGGGGGATGGGTGAACCGGGCCAGCTCGGTGACGGTGGCCGCGCCTCCGGTGCGGGCCAGGTGGGCCACGGCGCCCGGCGGACGGTTGTCCAGCTTGCGCAGCTGGCGGGCGATCACCCGCGGCAGGCTCGCGCCGACCGCGGGGAGCACGGCGGCGAGGGCGTCGGGGCCGGCGTGCGCCAGGGCCAGGGCTGGCAGCCAGGGCAGGACGCGGTGCTGGTCGAGGTCCGCGGCGAGGGCGGCGTCGGCCGCGCGGGCGAGTTCGGCGGGGTCGCCGTCGGGCGCGGTCCGGGCGCCGTCGAGCAGGGCGGACCAGGTCAGCCGGGTGTCGGCCGGCTGGGCGTGCAGGAAGCCGAGCAGGCGCAGCCAGGCCCCGGCGTCGGCGCCGAGCTCGCGCTCCAGCCGCCGGGTGAGGGCGGTTCCGGCGGCGGCGAGGAGGGCGGTGTTCTGCCAGTCGTGCGGTGCGAGGGCCAGCAGCAGCGCGGGGAAGGCCTCGAACAGGGCGGCCTCGTCCATGATGCCGGCCAGGTAGGTGGCGTCGGACTCGCCGCCGCCGAAGTGGAGGTCGGGGTCCTCCACCCCGGCCGCCGGCCAGGCGTCGACCAGCCAGCGCGGCATCGGGCCCGGCCGGTCGGCGACCGCGGTGCGGGCCAGGAAGGCGAGCACGGCGGGGTCGTCCGGCACGGGCGGCACCGCGGCCGAGGGCAGGTCCGTGGCCGAGGGAGAGTCGGCGTCCAGGGTGATCAGCAGGTCGATCGCGGCCAGCGCGGCACACCGGTCCCGGCCGTACGGGAAGAGCCGCGGCACGTGCGGCTCGGCGGGCTCCTCGGGTGCGGGCAGCACGGTCGGCGGCGGGTCGGCCGGCGCGGCGGCCCCGGAGCGCTCCAGCAGCTCGGTGAGCGTGCCGGGGAACTCGCCGAGGGCGGCGAGGAGTTCGGCCCAGGCGGCGCGGGAGCCGAGGTGGGCGCGGGAGAGGCCGGTCAGCCGGGTGGCGACCGGGGCCGGGAGCTCGCCCGCGACGACCAGCCCGCGCAGGCAGGTGAGCGCGGGGGCGGCCGGGTGGGCGGTGTCCAGCAGCAGTCCGGGGTCGAGCAGGCCCGCGCGCACGCACTCCAGGGCCCATTCCTCGGCACCGTGGCCGAGCGACTCGGTGGCGAGGCGCTCGGCGGGGTCGGTGGTCCTGCCGGCGATCGGCCCGGGACCGCGCCAGAGGTCGTTGAGCACGGTGGTGCGCAGGACCCGGCGGTCCTCGTCGGTGGCGTCCTCGTGGCGCAGCAGTTCGGCCGCGGCGGCCGGCATGTAGGGGGCGGCCAGGTGACCGGCCATCAGGGTCGGGAAGTCGTGCGCGTAGGGCTCGTTGAGCAGGGTGGTGATGGTGTCGGTGCTGCGGTGGCGGTGCAGCCGGCCGACCAGGGCGTCCGGGTCGTCGTAGGGCTCCCCGGTGGCCAGCAGCCGGGCCGCGCCGGCCGGGTCGTCGAGGGCGGCGGTGATCTCGCGGGCCATCGTCCGCGGGACGGTCCCGTGCAGGGCGGGATCGTCCAGCAGGGGGCGGACGGCCTCCGGGCCCCGGTGCCGCCAGACGTCGAGCAGCGCCCAGCGGACCACGATGCGGCGGGGCGCGAGGGTGAGGGCGGCGGCGACGAGCATCGGGTCGCCGGAGGCGAGCAGCGGTCGCAGTTTGGGCGCCGGGAGGTCGGCGGCGGGGGCGTGGTCACCGGCTCCCGTCTCGGAAGCGGCTCCCGCTCCGGAGGCGGCTGCGGCCCGGCCCTCGCCCGTACCGAGCAGCGTCGGGAGGTCGAGCGGGACCGGCTCGGTGCGGCCCGGGGTCTGCGGGGTGCCGGCGGCTATCGAGCGGCGCAGCGAGGGGGTGGCCCTCGGGTGGTGGTAGGCGGTCGCGTTGACCGTGGGGTCGTCGGCGGCGACGAGGCGCTTGAGCAGCCGGGCGTCGGCCAGCGGGTGGCCAGCCAGGGCGGTGCGGGCGAGGGGCCCGCCGTGGTCGGTGACCGCGTCGACCAGGCCGGCGGGCGGCAGGCTGCCGCTGCCGAGCAGGCGGTGGAGATCGGGGTCGGGCAGCCGCTCGAGGACGGCGCCGGTGTCGGCGGGGTCGGCGTGGGCGAGCAGGAGAGCCAGGGCGGTCCAGGTGGTGCGCGGCGGGTTGCCGCTCGCGGGCGGGGCGGCGGGCGCCGTGGCGGTGGCCCGTCGCGGGGTGGCGCGCGGACGCGGGGCGGGCTCGGGGGCGACGGCGGCGAACAGCTCGGACAGGGTGCCCCGGTGGGCGCCGAGCGTGTCCCGGACGGCCGCCCAGCGGGCGGGGTCGGCGGCGAGGTGGCGTCCGGTCAGGGCGCGGAGCCGGGCGGGGACCAGCCCGTCGGGGTCGTCGGCGTCCGCGAGCAGGCCGGGCAGCAGCCGGGCCGGGGCGGCGTGCTCCAGCAGGTCGAGGGCGAGCGCGGCGTCCAGCGCGCCGGCCCGGCGGGCGGCGTCGACGAGCTCGCCGAGGGCGGTGCGGCGGCGGCCGGTCAGCGCGGCCCGTACGGCCTCGGCGGCGGCCGGCGCGTCCTGCGGGCTCCCCTCCCCCGCGGCGCCCCGGGCGTCGGCGGCATCGCCCTCGGACGCCGGGGCGCCGACGGGCGTGACGGGCCGGAGGGGTAGGGCGACCGGGAGCCGGGGCCAGCCGGGCCCGAGGTCGGTACGCAGTTCCTCGATCAGTTCGTCGTCGTGTCCGGGCAGCAGCACGGTCAGCACATCGCTCAGCCGCCGCTCGGCCGCCTGCCGGGCGCGCTGGATCTGGACATCGTTCATGGTGCTCCCCCGTCGTTCGATCGGGATCATTCCACCAGGCGGGTCCGACAGTCCGTCACACGCGGTGGCCACCGGGCGCCTGCCCGCCGCCGGGAGCCGACGGACCCGGCGTCGCCCCGCCTCAGGGCTGGTCGTCGCGGCGGACCTGGAGGAACGTGGTCGCGCCCTCGTGGCCGGGCGGCGTCGTACGGCGCGGGTCGGCGCGCCAGGCCCGCGACAGCTCCGCCGGGAAGTGCCGGCCGCTGCGGGTGACCACCACCCCGGGCGCGAGCTCGACCTCGTCGCCCGGCCGGAACCCGGTGCCCGCCGCCCGGTCCAGCGCGCGCCACTCACCGGCCACCCCGTGCCGCCCGGAGCGGCGGATCCGGCTGCCGTAGGTACTGGCGTCCCGGACCGTCAGCACCCCGTCCCGCACCGCGACGCTCAGGTGCCGGCGGCTGATCCGCCCGGCCCGGTCGGCCGCCAGCGCCGGGTGCACCACGATCCCGCCGGGGCCGGGACTGCGGCCCAGGTGGGTCTCGGTGCCCTCGTCGAGGGTGTAGCGGCCGACGCAGACGCCGTCGAGGACGACCTTGAGCTGGGCGGTGCCGGCGCGCCGCCCGCTGTCGCGCAGTGGCAGGCCGTGCAGCTCGCAGGTCGGCACCCCGCTGCGCATCCGGGGCAGCAGGACGTGCCCGCCCCGGCCCTCGTAGAGCGAGCAGCGCCGCTCGGGGCAGGCCCAGGAACGGTCGAGGACCTCGGCGATGGGGGTGCGGCCGAGGCCCAGCAGCCCCTGCTTCTTGAGCGCGGACAGCTCGACCATCCGGGAGATCTCGGCCTCGCTGCGGTACCCCATGTCGACCGGCACCAGGCGGACGCCGCCCTCCGGCGTGCGCCCGGCCGTGCGCTCGGGCCGCAGGAACTGCCAGGTGTTGCCCTGCACCCACGGGTGCTCCTGCCGGTGGGCCTCGAAGCGGTCGCCGCTGACCACCCGGGTACCGGTCATGCCGGCGATCTCCAGCACCCGTTCGTCGGCCTCGTCCACCTCCTCGACCAGTCCCTCGGCCACCCAGCGGCGCAGCCGCCGGACCTCCTGCGGATCGGGGAACTCCCGTGCCCCGCCCAGCAGGCTGCGGTCCGCCACCAGGTAGGCCGTCACCCCGGGGTCGCCGGTCGCCGCGACCAGCGCCCTGAGCACCCGGTCGAGCCGGCGCAGCGACCGGGCCCCGGGCAGGCCGAGCGAGGTGTTGCGGACGACGTTGGAGAGGTCGACGACGTAGTCGGCGAGATCGGCCGCCCCGGCCAGGTTCCGTTCCACCCCGGACTCCCGCGATGCGATGACGTGGCGTCAGCAGTTTAGGGCGTGGCGGCACGGCGCGGCCCGGCATTCGGCCACCCCGGACCGCCCACCGCCCACCGCCCACCGCCCACCGCCCACCGGCTACCGGCTACCGACGTACGGTGACGCCCGCGCTCACCGCGAGCGCCAGGGCGGCGTCGTGGCCGGGCTCGGGCTCGCCCTCGACGCGGTCCCAGGCCAGCAGCTCGGCCAGCGCGGCCTCGTCGACGGCCCGGCTCTCGGCCAGCTCGGCGAAGCGGGCCGCGGCCGCCTCGAAGCGGTCGTACCCGGAGCGCAGGTCGCAGGGCTCGGCGGCGAGCGACAGGAACTCGTCCTGCGAGGCGACCCAGGGCGCGGCCATCAGCAGGCCGTCCCCGGGTATCGCGTCCCGGTAGTCGATGCGGTGCCAGGCGCCGTCCTCCCACCAGTAGACGAAGCCGAGGAGGTTGCCCGAGGCATCGTCCTTCAGCTGTTCCCAGGGCAGCCAGGCCGGGCCGCCGGCCAGGAAGTCGATCTGCTCGTCACCGTCGTGGGTGTGACTGCCGTCGGGGTCCTGCCCGCAGAACACCGCGCGCCCGCCGTCGAGCAGGGTCAGCCGCCACCAGCCGCCCGCGCCGGTGGCGTGGCACCACAGCCCGTCCTCGTCGAGGGCGTAGTCGCCGTCCGCGGAGCCGGCCCGTTCGACGACGGCCATGGTGACGGCCCGTGCCCAGAGCCGCTCGGGCCGTTCGAGGTCCTCCGGCCGTCCGTGTGCCCTGCTCATCCGTGCTCCCCCGTCCGTTCGCGCGTCCTGCGACGCACCGTTCCCGATGTCCGGGCAAGCCTCGCACAGCCGTCCGACAGCCCGGACCGGCGGGCGGGCGTCCGTACACCCGTACGGCCGCCCGCCGTCCGGGTGAAATCGGGCCCCGGACGGCGCAGCCCGGCCGGCCCCTACGGCGCCGGCGCGGGAAGGCCGAGGGTCCGTCCGGCCGGGACCGTCCGGGCCGGACGCCGTCGTGACGGCCGATCAGGGAGGGCGCCCGGATGGACGACGCACCGAACCCGCACGAGGTGCTGACCGGGTTCCTGGAGCGGCTGACCCGGATGCTGCTGCGCACCAGCGGCGAGGGCGCGGAGGAGGTGGAGCGCTCGGTGGTCGCGGCGGCCGGCGCGCCGGGCGGCCGCGCCGGGCTGCTGGTGGTGCCGGACGGCGCCGTGGTGACCGTCGACTCGCACGGACGCAGCAGCACGGTGGCCGTCCGGGCCTTCCCCGAGGTCTTCCGGCTGGACCAGGTCGCCGCTCTGAAGCCGCTGCTGACGGACCCGGGGGCCGGCCGGGTGGGCCTGGCGTCCGCCGAGCGGCGGCCGGTGGAGATCGACGCCGCCACCCTGGTCTCCCGGGGGCCGCGTCGGCCGCCGCGGCTGATCCTGCTGCTGCCCGGGTTCTTCACCCTGACGGTGGGCTCGCTGGGCCTGCGCGGGCTGACCGCGCTGGTCGGCGGCCACCCGATCGAGGGGTTCCGCGACCTGGGCCGGCTGGTCACCCTCGTGGTCGCGATCGCCGCCGGTCCGGTGCCGGGCGAGGTGCTCGTGCGCCGCCCGTGACGCCGGCGTGCCCGGTGGGTGGCCGGTCAGCGGGGCAGGTTCAGTGGGGCGGGTTCAGAAGGGGCCGGTCAGCGGCGGCGGTGACGGCCGCCGGGCCTGGCGGCGCGGCGGGTGCCCAGCAGGACGGCGGCGACCAGCGGGGCGATCAGCATGAACATCACGGTCATCGGGTCCTCCGTACGCGGGCCGGGGCGGTCGGAGGAGTCCGTGCCCGGCCGGACGGGCCGCATGCCCGGTTTCACCCGGCCGCATCACGTGATCACCCGGCTGCCACGCCCCCGGCGGCGCCCTGGGACATCGCGGACGTGGTGGCGTTCCCGGCCGGGGAGGACGGCCGCCGGGTGACCGGCCAGAACCCGCGCGCCACCGGCGGACCGGTCCGACGGAGCGGGCACGGGAACGCCCGACGGCGCCGCCCTGGTCAGGGCGGCGCCGTCGGGGTCCGGCGGGTCGGGTGGTCAGCCCCGGCCCGAGGACTTCTGGGTGCGCCGGGAGACCGAGTCCAGGACCACCGCGGCGAGCAGCACCGCGCCGGTGATCATGTACTGGATGGCCTGGGCGGCGTGCACCATGTCCAGTCCGGTGGTGATCGACTGGATGACCAGGATGCCGAGCAGCGCCGACCAGGTCTTGCCGCGGCCGCCGAAGAGGCTGGTGCCGCCGATGACGGCCGCCGCGATGGCGCTCATCAGGACGTTGCCGCTGCCGAGCAGCTTGTCCGCGGAGCCCTGCTGGGAGGCGATGAACAGGCCGCCGAGTCCGGCCAGACCGGCCGAGATCATGAAGACCGAGATCCGGACCCAGGCGACGTTGATGCCGGCCCGGCGGGCCGCCTCGATGTTGCCGCCGACGGCGAAGATCTGCCGGCCGTAGGAGGTGCGGCGCAGCACGAAGTCGGTGAGGACGACCACGCCGAGCAGGATCACCAGCGGCAGCGGCAGGCCGCTGTCCTGGTTGAGGGTGTAGGCGCCGGCGAAGGCGATCACGCCGAGGACACCGGTGCGCAGCGCGATCTCACCCATGGCACGGGCCGGCAGGCCGGCGGCGGTGCGGCGGCGGGAGTCCAGCAGCTGCGCGGCGAAGAAGCCGCCGGTGGCCACGACGGCGAGGATCCAGGCGAAGGAGATGTCGCCGTCGCCGAGGAAGTAGGTGTCGAGGCTGGCGACGACACCGTCGTTGAGGTTGTTGATGGTGCCGAGCTTGCCGAGCACGAAGTCCTGCAGGCCGCTCCAGGCGAGCATGCCGGCCAGGGTGACCACGAAGGCGGGCACACCGATCTTGGCGAAGAAGAAGCCGTGCAGGGCGCCCATGGCGACGGCCGCGGCGATGCCTATCAGGATCGCCAGCCACTCCGAGACGCCCTGGCGGACCGCGAGGACGGAGGTGATGGCCGCGCAGACGCCGGCGAGGGAGCCGAGCGAGAGGTCGATCTCGCCGAGCAGCAGGACGAACACCACACCGACCGCGATCAGGCCGGGGCCCGCGATCCACTTGGTGATGTTGGTGAGGTTGTCCGCCTGGAGGAAGTGGCCGGTGACGCTCTGGAAGATCACCGCGATCAGGATCAGGCCGAGGACGACGGGCAGCGAGCCGAGTTCACCGCTGCGGATCTTGCGGCGGAACTCCTCGACGTAGCCGCCGACGCCGTCCTTGCGGACCAGCAGCCGGGGGTCGACCGCCGGGGCGGCGGGCCCGGGGTTCGTGGTGGGGGTGGTCTGGCTCGTGCTCACTTCGCTTCCTCCGCGATGCGTGCCTGGCGCCGGGTGACGGCGTTGTCGGTGGCGCCGGTGATGGCGGAGATGATCTCCTCGTGCGAGGTGCCGGCGACGTCGAAGACGCCGTTGTTGCGGCCCAGGCGCAGGACGGCGACGGTGTCGGCGACCGCCTTGACGTCCGCCATGTTGTGGCTGATCAGGATGACGCCGAGGCCGCGCTCGCGCAGTCGCTCGACGAGGTCGAGGACCTGGGCGGTCTGCTCGACGCCGAGGGCGGCGGTCGGCTCGTCGAGGATGACGATCCGCGGGTCGCCGACCAGGGCGCGGGCGATCGCGACGACCTGGCGCTGGCCGCCGGAGAGCGCGGCGATCGGGATCCGCACGCTCGGGATGCGGATGGAGAGGGTGTCGAGCAGTTCCTTGGCGCGTCGCTCCATGGCGACCTCGTCGAGGGCGCCGAAGCGGCGCAGCTCGCGGCCGAGGAACAGGTTGGCGACCACGTCGAGGTTGTCGCAGAGCGCGAGGTCCTGGTAGACGGTGGCGACGCCGAGGGCCTGGGCGTCCTGCGGGCGTCCGACCCGGACCTCGCGGCCCTCCCAGGCGATGCTGCCCTCGTCGATGGGGTGGACGCCGGCGATCGTCTTGACCAGCGTGGACTTCCCGGCGCCGTTGTCGCCGACGAGGGCGACCACTTCACCGGCGTGGACGTCGAGGTCGACGTCGGTCAGCGCCTGGACGGCGCCGAAGCGCTTGGAGACCCCGCGCAGCGCCAGTACGGGTGCGCCTGTCACGTGAACCATCTCCTGTAGGGGGTGAGAACGAGGGGGGTGGGGCGAGGGGCGGGCGGACGGAGGGGACGTCCCCGGTGGGGCGGGGACGTCCCCGTCCGGCGGGCGCCCCCCTCCGACGGGCACCGCGCGAAGGGGTTCCGCCGCACGGTCGGTACCGCGAGGGGCGGCACCGACCGCGTTCCGTCGGCTACTTGATGCCGGCGGTGCCGCAGGCCGCGGCGTAGTCCGCGGTGCAGATGTCGGCGGCCTTGTAGAGGCCGTCGGCGATCACGGTGTCGGTGATGTTCGCCTTGGTGACGACCTTGGGCTCCAGCAGCTTGGCCGGGATGCCCTTGTCGCTGGCGCTGTCGACGCTCGCGGTGGCGACCGTCTTGACGTCCTTGCCCTGGAGCAGGCCGACGGCGATCTCCGCGGCGCTGTCGGCGAGCGGCTTGTAGGCCTTGTAGATGGTGTAGGACTGGTCGCCGGCGACGATGCGCTGGATGGCGTCGAGGCCCGCGTCCTGGCCGCCGACCGGGACGGTGATGCCCGCGGCCTTGAGCTGGGTGATGATCGCGCCGGCCATGCCGTCGTTGGCGGAGTAGACGGCCTGGAAGCCGTCCTTGCCGAACTGGGTGATCGCGGCACCGGTCTTCTGGCCGGCCACGGTCGGCTTCCACTCGCCGGACTGCTCGTAGATGACCTTCTTGACCTTGCCGTCCAGGGCCTTGTGGGCACCGGCCTTGAACTGGGCGGCGTTCGGGTCGGCCTCGTCACCGTTGATCATGATGATGTTGGACTCGGTGGCCTTGGCGCCCAGTGCCTCGATCAGGGCCTGGCCCTGGAGCTCGCCGACCTTCTGGTTGTCGAAGGAGACGTACGCGGAGACCGGGCCGGTGGCGAGGCGGTCGTACGCGACGACCTTGACGCCCTTGTCGGCGGCCTCCTTCACCCAGGACTGGGTGGCCTTGGCGTCGAAGGCGTCCAGGATGATCACCTTGACGCCCTGGGCGATCAGGGTGTCGAACTGCTGCTTCTGCTTGGCCGCGCTGCCCTCGGCGTTGCTGTACTGAACCTTGCAGTCCGGGCAGAGCGCCTTGACCTTGGCCTCGATGAACGGGCGGTCGAAGGACTCGTAGCGGGTGGACGACGCGTTCTCCGGCAGCAGCAGGCCGATCGACTTGGTGTCGCCGCCGCCCGCGGACTCCTTCTTGTCGGCGCCGGCCTTGCCGCAGGCCGCCATGGACAGGGCCATCGAGACCGCGGCGGTGCCGATGACCGCGCGACGCATCATTGCGTTCATGTGGGGGGTGCCTCCCTGATGTTGCCGCAGCTCTGCGGCGAGGTGGGAGGAGTTAAACCGTCGGCAGAGGTTGTCGTCAAGAAGTAAAACCAAAGCGGGATCGTTCCTTACCTTTTCGTCACTTTCGTGAAGCCTCACATCCTTGAGACGCGCGTAGCCAGCAGATCCTCGATCCGAAGTGTGAGGATGCCGCGAACCACCGAGAAGGAGAGCGTTCAAGAGTTTGAACAAAGGCGGGCCAATCAATGGCGACCTCATTGACGGCCGCTCACATGACGCACCGCACACGCGAGATACCCCTACACAGAGGGCGAATTGGGCGGCGCAGGCCGCCCCACGGCCTCCGGCGACGGTCGACGGACCTCAGGATCCAACACCCCTGAACGTCGCATCCTGATTGGTTACGTTTGTTCATGTCGGGGCACCCGATGCCGCCCGAGCCCCGGGAACCGCTCCGGAGGCGTCGGTATCCGGCCACCTATAACAACTAGGACACGGGTAACGACTAGGACACGGGTGATCATCCGCGGGCGCGGGGGCTTCCGGGAGGTCGCTCCGTGAAGGCCCCGGCCGCGCTCCGGTCATCGTTCGGCAACCCGCCCCGGGGGTTCAGGGGGCCACGGCGGGATCAGGGGGCCACGGCGGGCCGGATGCACGGCACCACGGAGCGTGACCGCCCACCGCCCGCGAGACCGTGGGAACGCGGGAACGCGGGAACGCGCCGGGACCCACCGGTCCACCGCGGCGCACCGGGGTGAGCCGCCGGGGGTCCGATGGGTCCCGGTGCCGCGTACGTCTCAGTCGAGGACGGCGGCGACCGCCTCCAGCTCCACCAGCTGGTCGTCGTACCCGAGCACCGTGACCCCCATCAGGGTGCTCGGCACGTCGTGGGCGCCGAAGGCGTCCCGGACCACCTCCCAGGCGGTCACCAGGTCCGGCTGGCGGGTGGTGGCGACCAGGACGCGGGTGCTGATGACGTCCTCCAGCGTCGCGCCGGCGTCGGCCAGCGCGGTCCGCAGGTTCTCCACCGCCTTCGCGGCCTGGCCCGCGTAGTCGCCGACCGCCGCCGTGGAGCCGTCCTCGTTCAGCGGGCAGGCCCCCGCGAGGAAGATCAGCCGGGCCTCGGCCGGCGCGCTCGCCGCGTAGGCGTACTCGGCGACGTCGGACAGCGTGGCGGAGCGGATCAGTGTGACGGCACGGGCCATGGTGGTCCCCCTCTGGGCCTGGACGCGGAACCGGCTCATCCTGGCAGACCGGGCTCCGGCATGCCGCCGAATATCCGTCCGCCCACGAAGCCCCGAAGCCCTCGAAGTCCCACGGGGCCCCACGGAACCCGCGAGACCCCGGACCGAGACCGGCCCGGTCCCCTCCCCCGACGCCCGTCGGGCGGAGGCCGGAGGAGAGGACCTGGCAGGCCGTCAGCCCTTCGCGGCGGCGAAGCGGGCCGAGACGTCCTGCCAGTTGACGACGTCCCAGAGCTTGGTGACGTAGTCCGGGCGGACGTTGCGGTACTGCAGGTAGTACGCGTGCTCCCAGGCGTCGAAGGCCAGCAGCGGGGTGGTGCCCTGGCCGACGTTGCCGTGGTGGTCGTAGACCTGCTCGACGATCAGGCGCTGCCCGAGCGGCTCCCAGGAGAGGATGCCCCAGCCGGAGCCCTGGACGCCGGTGGTGGCGGTGGTGAGCTGCTTCTTGAACGCCTCGAAGGAGCCGAAGTGCTCCGTGATGGCGTCGGCGAGGGCGCCCTCGGGGCGGTCGCCGCCCTCGGGGGACAGGTTCTCCCAGAACAGCGAGTGCAGGACGTGGCCGGACAGGTGGAAGGCCAGCGTCTTCTGCAGGCCCACCAGGCCGCCGAACTGTTCCTTGTCGCGGGCCTCGGCCAGCTGCTCCAGGGTGTCGTTCGCGCCCTTGACGTA
This sequence comes from Kitasatospora sp. NPDC004240, assembly GCF_053603215.1. Classification (NCBI taxonomy): domain Bacteria; kingdom Bacillati; phylum Actinomycetota; class Actinomycetes; order Kitasatosporales; family Streptomycetaceae; genus Kitasatospora; species Kitasatospora sp. NPDC004240. The sequence goes on from NZ_JBSGFD010000068.1 coordinate 26,941, forward strand.
GGCGGCGTGGTGCTTGGAGTGGTGCAGCTCCAGGATCTCCGCCGACATCGCCCGCTCCAGGGCGGAGTAGTCGTACGGAAGGTCGGGAAGCGAGTAGGTGCCCATCGGGACACGGCCCCTTTCACATCATGACGATCGTGCCGGACACACACTATTGCGTATCAGTTGCAAGAGAGAACCCATGGCATGTGATGGTTCATTCCCCGGACCGGGGAAAGATCGCGAAGAGTGCCGGAACAGGCCGCCGGGGCGGGCCGACGGGCGGACTGACGGACCCTTCGCTCATGCCTCCGAACGGGTGACGGCGGGTCCGCCGGTGAAGTGGGCGACGAGCAGGGCGGCCACCGCGGGGGCCTGCTCGACGAGGTAGAAGTGGCCGCCGGGGAAGACCTCCAGCTCGCAGCCGGCCGTGGTGTGCCGGGCCCACTGCGCCACCTCGGCCGGGCTCACCCGGGGATCGGCGTCGCCGCTGAGCCCGGTGATCGGCGCCGACACGACGGCCCCCGGCTCGGCCCGGTAGGTCTCGATCGCCGTGTAGTCGCTGCGCAGCGACGGCAGGATCAGCGCCCGCAGCTCGGGATCGGCGATCAGCTGGGCGTCGGTGCCGCCGAGTTCGGTGAGGGTGGCGAACAGCTCGTCGTCCGGCAGCAGGTGGGCGAGCGGCTCGTCCCGGTGCAGGGCGGGGGCGCGGCGCCCGGAGAGGAAGAGCCGCACGGGCCCGGCGGTACCGGCGCGCTCGAAGCGGCGGGCCACCTCGAAGGCGAGCACGGCGCCCATGCTGTGCCCGAAGAAGGTCAGCGGCCGGTCGGCGAACGGGCGCAGCTCGCGGAACAGGTGGTCGGCCAGGCCGTCGATGGAGGGGATCAGCGGGTCGGTGAAACGATCCTGTCGCCCGGGGTACTGGGCGACCAGCACGTCGGCGTACGGGGCGAGCGCGGCGGACAGCGGGTGGTAGTAGCCGGCCGCACCACCGGCGTGCGGGAAGCAGACCAGCCGGGCGGGCGCGGTGTCGAACGGGTGGAAGCGGCGGTACCAGCGGCTGGCGGTGGTCATGGTGTCGGTCATCTGGGGCGTGTCCTCGGTCGGCCTCGGTCGGATCGTTGCCCCGTCAGCTTCGCCCGTCGCCCCGCCCGGTGTCACGCGCCCCAGGGGCCCCGCCGGAGAGCCCGCCTCCGGAGAACCCGTTTCAGGAGCGGCCGGTGACGGACGGTCCGGTCACGGCCGGCCCGATGACGGCGGGACCCGCGTCCCGGGAGGCCGGGGCCGCGGCGAACTCGGCGGCCGCCACGCGGGAGCGGGAGGCCCGGTCCAGGAGCAGCACCGAGGCCGCCTCCGGGACGGGACGGCGGACCGCCCCCCGGCGCCGGTGGCGGGCCGCGTCGCGCTCCGACCCGTGGTCGTCAGGTCCACCGCCGGGTCCGTGACCGTCGGGCCCGTGACCGTCGGGCCCGTGACCGTCGGGCCCGTGACCGTCGGGCCCGTGACCGTCGGGCCCGTGACCGTCGGGCCAGTGACCGTCGAACTCGGCGAGCAGCCGGTCGAGGCCTCGGCGGTGGCGGGCGAAGGACCGGCCGGAGGCCCAGCGGCCGCGGGCGTGCTGGCCGGCGAGGGCGGTGGCGGCGCCGACGTCCAGCAGGACCAGGTGCAGCTCACGGCCCTGCCGGGCGGCAGCGGCCGCGATCAGCCGGCGCAGCCAGCGACGGCTGCCGCAGTCGTGGATCAGCAGCGGCCCGCCCCGACGCAGCGAGCGGTACAGCAGCCGGGCGTGTTCGAGGCGTGCCCACGGGCGGTAGACGGCGTACGGAAGGCGGGCGGGCATGACGGCCGCGCAGGCCTCGTGGACGGCGCGCGGGTCGACGGTGGGGACGGCCGGGGCTGCGGACCCGCCGGCGCGGCCGGTCCAGCGGTGCAGCAGGGTGCTCTTGCCGCTGCCGGGCAGTCCGGAGACGACGACCACGGCGTCGGCCGGGTAGCGGAGGGTGAACGGCGCGCCGGCCCGGCCGCGCAGGTCGAGCACCCCGTGCGGCCCCATCGGTGGCGGCGGCGCCGCGTCTACCTCCACCGATGGGGTCGCGATCCGGCCATCCGACCCGGTCGACCTGTCCATGCCACTCACTCGCTCACTCTTCGCCCGACGCGGCACCCTAGCAACCGGAGACCGGCGGGCCGCTGTGCGCCCCGGCGCCCGGTTCCCGCGCGGCCGGACCACGGGTCCACGTCCGGTGGGGCCGCCCCTTCCCGGCCGCCCCGGCACACCGGTAAGCTGACGATCCGTCAGACTACGCTCGGCGAGGAAGGATCCGTGACCGGTCCGGGGAGGTTCGGGCGTGGCGACGTACACCGGAATGGTGCTGGAGGGGCTGGCCGCCGGGCCCGAGCGGGTCGCGATCCGGCACGGGACGCGCGAACTCACCGCCCGCGCGTGCCTGGCCACCGTGCACCGGACGGCCCGCGCGCTGCTGGCGGCCGGACTGGACCGGGGCGACGGCGTGACGGTGCTGGCCGGAAACCGACCCGAGACGGTGCTGGTGCGCCTGGCCGCGAACCTGATCGGCTGCCGGGTGGCGATGCTGTCCGCCGGCCGGCCGGTGGAGGAACAGGTCGCGCTGGCCCGGATCACCGGGACCAGCGCCTTCGTCTTCGATCCCGGCCGTTTCGACGCCACGGCGCGGCGGATCGCCGTGGAGCTGCCGTCCGCCGCACCGTTCGCCCTCGGCCCGCCGTCGCCGGGGGACGCCGGCGCGCCCGCCGCCCGCGACCTCCTGGCCGAGGCGGCCGAGCACTCCGCGCGTCCGGTGGCGCCGCGCTACCGGCCCGAGGACGTGATGGCGGTCCGCTTCACCGGCGGCTCCACCGGCCGTCCGAAGGGTGTGCTGCGCCGCTACGCACGGCCCCCTCGGCCGCGGCTGCCGGCCGCCGCCACCTTCCTGCTCTGTACCGAGCTGTGCCACGGCGGCGGGACGACGGCGGACCTCGCGCTCGCCGCGGGCGGCTCGGTGGTGCTGCAGGACGGCTTCGCGGCCCCGGAGCTGCTCGCTGCGGTGGAGCGGTACCGGGTGAGCCGGGTGTACCTGCCGCCGCACCTGCTCTACCGGCTGCTCGACGATCCGGCGCTGGCCCGGGCCGACACCTCCGGCCTGCGCCGGGTCACCTACACCGGCTGCCCGCCCTCCCCCGCGCGGCTGGCCGAGGCGACCCGCCGGCTCGGCCCGGTGCTGCACCAGACGTACGGCCTGACCGAGTGCGGTCCGGTCACCCGGCTGACCCCGCAGGAGCACCTGGACCCGCGGCTGCTGACCACCGCCGGCCGTCCGCTCCCGGACACCCTGGTCCGGATCCTGGACGAGGAGGGCCGGGAGCTGCCACCGGGCCGGACCGGCGAGATCTGCGTCCGCACCCCCACCGTGATGGCCGGCTACTGGCGCGACCCCGAGCTCACCGCCCGGGTGCTGCGCGACGGCTGGCTGCACACCGGCGACCTCGGCAGCCTGGACCCGGCCGGCTACCTGACCGTCGCCGGGCGCCGGGACGCCATGGCGATCGTGGACGGGCACAACGTGTTCCCCCGCGACGTGGAGGAGCCGCTGCTCGCGCACCCCGCCGTCCGGGAGGCGGTGATGGTCACCACCACCGGGCCGGACCGGCTGGAACGGGTGCACGCGGCCGTGGTGGTGGCGCCCGGCGCCGGGGTGAGCGCGGAGGGGCTGCGCCGCTGGGCGCTGGAGCGCGGCGGGCCGCTCCGCGCCCCGGCCACGGTCCTGCTGCTGCCGCGGATCCCGCTGCTGGCGGCGGGCAAACCCGATCTGGCGGCGCTGCGGGCACTGGTGGCGGGCGGCTGAACCGCACGGGCCCCGGGCGCACGCGGTCACTCGTGCTGCCCACGGGACGCGCCCGGTGGTGCACGACCGGTGGTGCGTCCCGGGCCGGTGCGCCTTTCGATCCGGCGAATCGCTCGGCACACGCTCGATCCCCGGCACAGGTCTGCCGATACCACGGGCGCGGGCCCTCGTCCCCGTACGGCGGCCCCGTACGGCGTCCGCAACCGGCCCACGCCATGGGCCCGCCGTTCCGCTCGCCCGCCGTCGCCCCTCCGGAGGACCGCCCCGTGACCTGGCTCCGCGTCCTGACCGCCCTCGGCATCCTCGCCTTCGCGGGCAGCGCCCTGCTCGTCTTCGCCCTCTGCACGGCGGCCGCCCGGGGCGACCGGATGAGACCGAAGTCGGTCGATCTCCGTACGGATGCCGAACGCAGCGGGCTGCTCCCCCGCTTCACCGACGACGACCCGGACGGCGGCACGCACGGCGGCAGGTACGGCGACGGGTAGGCGCGACCGGCGAGGAGAGCGTGACCGGCCACGAGGGCGCGGGCGGCGGCGAGGAGCAAGCGGCGGCGCCCGGCGCGACCCCTGACCGGCGGGCGCCCAACTCCCTTACCCGGCGGCACTCTTGCGGCGGGCGCGCGGCGGCGGGACGCTGCCCGTAACGGCGCGCCGCGCCGTCGTGAGGGGGCGTTCGATGTGGCGGAACGAGTACTACTGGATCGCGCTGGGGGTGCTGCTCCCCGCCTGGGCGTACGGGTCGTACACCAGCACCGCGCGGTGGAGCGCGGTGTGGAGGTCCGGCTCGCTGAAGCGGGACCTGTCGCTGCTGGAGGTCGCCTTCCTGGCCGGCGGCCCGGCGCGGGTGGTGGACACCGTCCTGGTCGGGATGGAGCAGGAGGGCCGGGTCGTGATCTCCCGGGCGGGCCTGGTGACCGTCACCGGGACGGACTCGGAGCATCCGGTCGAGCGGGAGGTGATCGCCGCCACCGGCGCCTCCCGCAGCCGTGACCTGGCCGGGCTCCGGGCGGCCGTCGCGGGTGGCACCGCCGTCCAGGGCATCGGCGACCGGCTGGAGGCCGAGGGGATGCTGATCTCCCGGACGCTGCGCGAGCGCCACCGGCGGGCACGACTGCTGGTGATCGTCGCCCCGGTGGTGCCCGCCGCCGTGCTGGCGCTGTCGCTGGTGCTCCCGGCGGTCGACGACACCTCGGACCGGCCGCTGTGGGGCGCGGGGCTGGCGCTGGTGCTGGTGAGCGGCTTCATCGCCGGCATCCGCTTCGCCCGGCCGAAGCGGGACCGGGTCCCGCTCTGGGTGCGCCGGACGGTGACCGGGTTCAGGGACTCCGGCGCCGAGCGCCAACCGCACCTGACCCCGGAGGTGATGGGGGCGGCCGGGCTGACCGCGCTCGGCCTGGTGGCGGTCGTGGGCGTGTCCGAGGTGGCGGACCCCGAACTGAAGGACGCGCTGCTGACCGCTCCCGCGTTCACGGCCCGGCAGGCCCAGGACCGTACGGGCGGGGACGGCGGGGTCGGGGCCGGCTGGTGCGGGTCGGGCGGGGGCGGTGACGCGGGCTCGGGCGGCGATTCGGGCGGCGATTCGGGCTGCGGGGCCTCGGCGTGCGGGGGCGCGGGCGGCTCCTCGGGCGGTGGCTGCGGCGGCGGTTCCTCCGGCTGCGGGGGCGGCGGCTGTGGCGGCTGCGGCGGGGGCGGCGGCTGAGCGGCCCTCGCCCCCGCTCCCGGCGGACGGCGTTCGACGCCAGGACACGTTGTGTCCTATGGTGAACAACGTGTCCAGCGCCGGGGTCCGGCGGGCCGCCGCACACCGCTGCGCGTTCCGCCGGGCACCCCGCCGAACCCGTCGCCACCGAGGAGAGAAGGAGAACCACGGCCATGGCCGGAACGTTCGAGACCGCCAAGGACGACCTGGTGGACCTCGCCCACCGCCGCATGCGGAGCGCGATCCCCGACAACGACTGGACGGTGCGCCAGAAACTGGCCCTCACCTGCCGGATCCTCTTCGACGCCGGCCACGACTCCGGTCTGGCCGGCCAGATCACCGCCCGCGCCGAACGCCCGGGCACCTACTACACCCAGCGGCTCGGGCTGGGCTTCGACGAGATCACCGAGTCCAACCTGCTGCTCGTCGACGAGGACCTCAACGTCCTGGAGGGCGAGGGCATGGCCAACCCGGCCAACCGCTTCCACAGTTGGGTCTACCGGGCCCGGCCCGACGTCAACTGCATCATCCACACCCACCCGTTGCACCTCTCGGCGCTCTCCATGCTGGAGACCCCGCTGGTCGTCTCGCACATGGACATGTGTCCGCTGTACGACGACTGCGCGTTCCTGGAGAAGTGGCCCGGCATCCCGGTCGGCAACGAGGAGGGCGAGATCATCGCCGCCGCGCTCGGCGACAAGCGGGCCCTGCTGCTCGCCCACCACGGACAGCTCGTCGCCACCGGCACCGTCGAGGAGTCCTGCACCCTCGCCGTGCTCTTCGAACGGGCCGCCCGGCTCCAGCTGTTGGCGAGCGCCGCCGGGAAGATCCAGGAGATCCCGGAGCTGCTGGCCCGCGAGGCGCACGACTGGATCTCCACCCCCAAGCGCGGCCAGGCCTCCTTCGCCTACTACGCCCGCCGCGCGCTGCGGGCCGGCCACGGCGACGCGCTCGCCCCCGTGTCGGAGGGTGGTGCCTGAGATGGCCGTCACCGCCCTGGAAGGGATCATCGCCTACCCGGTGACCCCGTTCACCGTCGACGACGGAGGCGTCGACACCGTACGGCTCACCGCGCTGATCGACCGGCTGATCGCCGCCGGCTGCCACGCCGTCGCACCGCTCGGCTCGACCGGCGAGAGTGCCTACCTGGACGAAGCGGAGTGGTACACCGCCGCCGAGGCCTCGGTGGCGGCCGTCGCGGGCCGCGTCCCGACCGTCGTCGGCATCGCGGACCTCACCACCCGCAGCGCGGTCCGCCGTGCCCGCTTCGCCGAACGGGCGGGCGCCGACGTGGTGATGGTGCTGCCGCTGTCGTACTGGCGGCTGGACGAGCGGGAGGTCACCCGGCACTTCACCCGGATCGCCGACGCCGTCGGCATCCCGGTGATGATCTACAACAACCCGGCCACCGCCGGGGTGGACCTCTCCCCCGAGCTGATGGTCTCGCTGGTCGAGCAGGTCGACAACATCACCATGGTCAAGGAGAGCAGCGGCGATGTGCAGCGCATGCACCGCCTCGCCCAACTCTCCGACGGGAGGCTCCCGTTCTACAACGGCAGCAACCCGCTGGCGCTGGCGGCCTTCGCCGCCGGGGCGGCCGGCTGGTGCACGGCCGCGCCCTGCCTGATCCCCGAACTCACCCTGGAGCTCCACCGCGCGGTCCGGGCCGGCGACCTGGACACGGCCCGCGCGGTGTTCCGACGGCAGCTGCCCGTCCTGCAGTTCCTGGTGCGCGGCGGACTGCCGACCACGGTGAAGGGCGGCCTGGCACTGCGCGGCCTGGACGTCGGCGTCCCCCGCCATCCGCTGCTGCCCCTGGACGGGGCCCGGACCGCCGAACTGGCCGCCCTCCTCAAGGCCGCCGACGCCTGACCGGTCGGGCCTAGGGGAGGGTCGGCACCCGGTCCGCCGGGCCGGCCGGGTCGTCGTGGATCACCACGAGGATCGCGGCCGGCTCCGGCCCGGTGCTCCGACAGCGGTGCGGCAGCGCCGAGTTGAAGTACACGCTGTCCCCCGGGCCGAGTTCGACCGTCCGCTCGGGGAACTCCAGCTCCGCCGTCCCCGCGTGGACGAAGAAGAACTCCTCCCCCGCATGGGACTTGAACGGGGAGCCGGCCGCATCGGTCGGCGGATACATCATGAACGGCACCATCTGCTTGCCGCTGAGGCCGGTCGCGATGCCCTCGTAGTGCGGGGCGCCGGGGCCGGCCCCGGCCGCGATCGTCGTCCGCTCACCGGCCCGGACGACGGTGACCAGCTCGGGCTCGACCTCGTCCGAGAACAGCCGCCCGACATCGACGTTGAGCGCGTGCGCCAGCTTGAGGGCGGTCGAGATGGACGGATCGCTGATCCCCCGCTCGACCTTGGAGAGGTAGCTCTTGGTCACCCCGACCTGCGCCGCCAGCGCCTCCAGGCTGAGCCGGTTCTGCTTCCTCAGCACCCTCAGTCGGCTGGTCATGCGGCACCTCTCGCCCCGGAACGTCCGGTTCAGTATCCCACCCGTCACAGGAGCCGACGGCGGGCGGTCCCCCACCCGGCCCCGGCCCCCTCCCGGGCCCTACCCGCCCAGCACCCCCAGCGAGGCCCAGAGCGCGCCCGTGGACAGCAGCAGCGACAGCGGTACGGTCAGCAGCCCGAGCCGGGTGAACTCGCCCAGCCCGGCCCGTTCGCCGTGGACGTGCGCGATCCGCCGCCACAGCAGGGTGGCCAGCGAACCCGCGTAGGTGAGGTTGGGTCCGATGTTGACCCCCAGCAGCACGGCCAGCACCGGCCCGGCCCCGCCGGACGCGACCAGCGGCAGCAGCACCAGCACCGCCGGCAGGTTGTTGATCAGGTTGGCGAGGACGGCCGCCAGCACGGCGATCCCCAGCAGCGCCGCGAAGCCGCCACCCGTCGGCACCAGCCCGTCGAGCGCGCCCGCGAGCCCGTTGTCCACCACCGCGCGCACCACCACGGCCAGTGCGAGGACGAACGCCAGGAATCCGGGGTTCGCCGCACCGAGGACCATCCGCAGGACCCCGGCCCGCGACTTCACCGCACCCGCCGCGGCGGTGCCGCGGGCCAGCGCCCGGACCGCGAGCACCAGCGCCCCGGCGGCGGCCACCCAGGCCGGGTCGACGCCCACGGCCGAGCCCACCACGAACCCGGCCAGCGTGGCGGCCACCGTCACCAGGGCGAACACCGGGAGGGCGGGCGCCGGTTCCGCCGTCACCGGCCCGGGCGCGGCCGCCAGATCGGCCGCGAAGAACCGCCGGAACACCAGGTACTCCACGGCCACCGCCACCAGCCAGGGCGCCGCCATCAGGGCCGCGAAGCGTCCGAAGCCGAGCCCGCTCGCCGAGAGGGCCAGCAGGTTGGTCAGGTTGGAGACCGGCAGCAGGAGGGAGGCCGTGTTGGCGAGGTGCGCGCAGGCGAACAGGTGCGGCCTCGCCCGTACCCCGGCCCGGGCCGCGGTCACCAGGACCACCGGCGTCAGCAGCACCACGGTCGCGTCCAGGCTCAGCACCGCCGTGGTGACCGAGGCCACCGCGAACACCTGCCCCAGCAGCCGCCCCGGCCGGCCGCGCGCCGTCCCCGCCATCCACGCCCCGCAGTAGCGGAACAGCCCCTCCTCGTCGCAGAGCCGGGCCAGCACCAGCACCGCCGCCAGGAAGCCGACCACCGGCCCGAGCCGCTCGGCCTCCGCCCGTACCGCCTCCAGCGGCACCGCGCCCACCGCGACCAGCAGCGCGGCGGCGGGTACGGCGGCCGCCGCCTCGGGCAGTCCCCGCGGACGCACCACGGCGCAGCCGAGCACCACCACCAGCAGGACGACGGACAGCGCCTCGATGACGGACGGGTTCAGGGCAGGCTCCTTCGGACGTCCCGCGACGGGACGTCCGGGTGCACAGGGCGGGGGATGGGGGCCGCTGGGGCCGGCCCATCGAACCACGCCCCCGGCCCGGCCCCCGCACGGGGGTCCGGGTCACCCCCGGGCCGGCCGCCGCGATCGGGCGGCCGGGCCGCCGAGCCTCACGGCAGGATCAGGAGGCTCGGGTCAGGAGGCCGGGTGGTCGTCCGGGTGCACCGCGATGTGGTCGGCCGCGAGGTCCACGGCGACCCGGTGCTCCATGCCGAGCGCCTCCAGGAACTTCACCGGGAGCTGGACCCGGCCGGTCCGGTCGAGCATGACGTACTCGCGCTCGTTGACCGACTCCTCACCGTGCTCGTCGGTGACGGTGCGGCGCAGCACCTCGCTGCTGGTCCGGCCGTCGCGGATGGCCACGGTGCGGCGGACCTCACCCGCCACCATCGGGTCGTGGGTGACGATGACGACGGTCGCCCCGAGCTCGCGGTTCACGGTGCGGAAGGACTCGAAGATGCCGGACCCGGTCTCGGAGTCGAGCTCGCCGGTGGGCTCGTCGGCCAGCAGGACCGGCGGGTTGTTGGCCATCGCGACGGCGATGGCCACCCGCTGCTGCTGGCCGCCGGAGAGCTCGGCGGGACGGCGCCCGGCGAGGTCGCCGAGTTCCAGGGCCTCCAGCAGCTCGGCCACCCGGGCGGCCTGCCGCTTGGCCCGGCCGCCGCCACCGGTGCCGCCCGCGCCGCGGCCGCGCAGCTGCATCGGCAGGGCGATGTTCTCGGCGGCGGTGAGGAAGGGCATCAGGTTGCGGGCGGTCTGCTGCCAGATGAAGCCGACCACCTCACGGCGGTAGCGCAGCCGCTCCTTCGCGGACATCTCCAGCAGATCGCAGCCGGCCACCGTGGCGGTGCCCGCGGTCGGGACGTCCAGGCCCGCCAGGATGGTGAGCAGCGTCGACTTGCCGCTGCCGGAGGCGCCGACCAGCGCCACCAGATCGCCCTGGTCGATGGTCAGCTCCAGGCCCTGGAGGGCCTGGACCTCCACGCCCTCGGCGCTGAAGATCCGCACCAGCCGGTCGCAGACGATCGCGGCCCCCGCGCCGTACGCCTTGGGGGCGGCGGCGGCCAGCGCCCGGTGCTGCAGTTCCTGGAGCGTGGGCACGTGGTCGGCCGTCGTGCCCCTGGAGGTCGTGTTCACCGCTGTTCTCCCGTCACTGCTGCTCCTGCGTCTGCTCGTCCGTCCCACCGCGCCGACCTCGTCCGCGGGTGGTGCTCCCGACCGGTCAACGTTGGTCACCGACCCGGAGTTCGGTGGTGATCTGGCGCCGTCCCGAGACCGCGGCCTCGGCGAGGACGCCCGCCGTCACCAGGGCGGCGAGGCCCAGCGTCTGGGTCAGCACCGGCAGCACGGCGGGCGGCAGGCCGGCCGGGACGTCGGCGCCCACCAGGGCGGACAGGTCCAGGGCCGGGCCGAGCAGGGCGACCGCGGCGAATGCGACCAGTCCCCCGCCCACCGCGGCGACCAGGGTCTGCGGCAGCGCCTCGGCGAGGATCAGCGCGAGGCCCTGCCGGGGCCGCAGGCCCATGGTGCGCAGCCGGGCCAGCAGGGCGGCCCGCTCGGGGGCCGCGCGCAGCAGGGTGAGCAGCACGGCGAGCAGGGCGAAGCCGGCGGCCCCGAGGACGGCGGCCCAGAAGAGCCGGCCGGCCGAGCGCTGGAGCGGGTCGGCGGCCAGATCCGCGGCGATGGTCGCACTGCTGCGCACCAGGTAGCCGCCGGTGCCGCCCGCGCCGCCCGTGGCCGCCGGAGCCGCCGGGGCCTCGGTGGCGGACGCGGTCGGGGTGGCCGTGGCGGCCGTGGCGGTCGTGGCTGTGGCGGCCGTCGGCGTGGCCGGGGCGGTGGCGGCGGCCGAGGCGCCCTGGCCGCTCGCGGCGGCGGACGGCGCGATGTCGCGGACGAGCTGCCGCAGCCGTTCCGGGTCCACGTCGCCGACGGCGAACCACTGGTTCACGCGGCCGAGTTCCGCGGCCTTCGCGGTGGCCGGTCCGATCGGCAGGACGACGACCGCGCGGCCGCTCCCGGCCACGGTGGGCGCGCCGTCCACGGTGCCCACGACGGCGGCCTGGAGCTCCCCGCCGCCGGGCAGCCGGACGCGGTAGGTCCCGGTGGTGCCGGTCTTGCGGACCAGCTCGGTGCTGAACAAGGCCGGCACCGGGGTGTCCCCCGAGCCCGCGCCGCCCGCGAGCACCGCCGGGTCGAACTCGCCGCGCCCGACCGTACGGGCCAGCTTCGCGTACGTCTCCGGGTCGGCCGCCACCACGGTGACCCGGGTGGAGCCGGCGTCGGTGCCGAGCACGAAGGCCTCGGTGTCGGACCAGACGGGCACGGCGGCCGTGACCCCCGGCAGTGCGGCGGCGGCCGTGACGAAGGCGGGCGGCAGGGGGCCGCCGAGCGGGGCCAGGACCGAGACGTCGGCGCCGACGGTGAGCCGGGCCGCGCGCAGCCGGGCGGTGTCGACCGCGTCCAGGACGGTGGCCCCGAAGCCGGCCGTGGTGACGGCGAGCATCAGCGCGAGCAGCGGCAGGACGGAGGGGCGCGGGCGCCCACCGGTGCCGCGGGCGGCGCGGGCCAGCCCGAGGAACCCGATCAGGCCGGGGCGCCGGCCGGCCACCCGGGCCAGCGCGCCGACCAGGGCCGGCTGCAGCCGGGCGAGCAGCAGTCCGCCGGTGAGGGCGAGCAGCAGCGGGGCGGCGACCAGCAGCGGATCGAGCCCCTCGCCGGGCGGGGTGACGCCGCGCCGGCGCACCTCGACGACCGCGGCGACGGTGACGGCGAGCACGGCGAGCTCCCCGACCAGGCGCCGACGGCCGGTCAGGGACGGCCCCTCGGCGGCGCCGGCACCGCCGGACGCGGCGTTCGCGCCGGCGCCCCAGAGCATTGCCGCGCGCAGCGGGAAGGCCAGCAGCGCCAGCAGGGTCGCGGCGAGGCCGGCCGCCACGGCGGGCGTCCAGCGCGGGGTGGGCAGCAGCCACAGGGCGAGTCCGCCGGCGAGTACCGACGCGGGCAGCACGGTGACCGCGCCCTCGCCGAGCATCCGCAGCAGCAGTCCGCGGCGCGAGCCGCCGCGGGACTGGAGCAGCCGCAGTTCGGCGGCGCGCCGGTCGGCGGTCAGCGCGGCGGCGAGGCAGAGCACCACGGCCGCGACCCCGGCCACGCCCGCCGGGCCGATCGCGGCCAGCGGGGCGGCGGCGGCCTGCCGGGCCTGCGCCTGGGCGAAGAACTCGGGTAGCCGGGAGGTGATCCGCAGGTCGGGACGCCCGGTCTCGACGGCGAGCCGGGCGGCGGCGGGGCCGGTCAGCAGGGAGGCGAGACCGTGGCCGGTGTCGGCGAGCCGGTCGGCCCGCAGGGTCTCGGTGTCCACCGGCAGCCGCCAGAAGTCCTCCATCCCGCGGCCCCACTCGGCGAGCCGGGGCAGCGCGTCGCCGCCGACCACACCGGCGGTCTGCCAGAACAGGGCCGGCAGCTTGCCGGTCGTCCGGCCCTGGCAGGCTTCGGCGGGGCAGCCCAGGTCGGCCCAGTAGGGGTCCTTCGGGTCGTTCGCGGTGTAGAGGCCGACCACCACCGCCCGGACGGCACCGGTCGCGGAGGGGGAGGTGTCGAGCACGGTGCCGAGCGTGATGCCGATGGTGTCGGCGGCGCTCTTGGCGAGGGCGATCGGGATCGGCGCGTCCAGGGCGGCGGCACCGGCCGGCCCCGCGCCGTCCGGCCAGCGGCCCTCGACCAGCCGGGCGTGCTCGCCGAGGCCGTGCAGGTACAGCAGATCGAGCCGGGGCGCCTCGCCCTCGGGCGGGGGCTGGGCCAGGCCCGGGTTGTTGAGCACGCGCGGCTTGGCGCTGCGCGCGCCGTAGACCGGGCCGCCGGCGGTCAGCCGGGCGGTCTCACCGGTGCGGGCGGCCAGCTTGCCGGCCACCGCGTCCAGATCGGCGGTCCGCTGTTCGTTCGGCTGCCGGGGGGAGGCGACGGCCAGCAGGCTGGTGGCGGTCGCGCCGCGGCCGCGCAGGTACTCCCGCAGCGCGGCGTCCTCGCCCCGGTCCTGCGCGCGGGGCAGCGCGGTGGCCAGCAGGACGGTGACGAAGGCGAGCGCCGCGGTGAGCAGCGCGGCCATCGGCGCCGTCCGCAGCCGGGTGCGGACCCAGGGCGCGGGCCGGTGGACCCGCTGCGGCAGGGCCGGGCCGGCCGTGTCCGCGCCGTCCGGTCGGGGGCGGGCCTGCGTGGTCACATCTCCTCCAGGTGGCGCAGCCGCGCGGCGACGTCACGGCGGCCGCGGCCTCCGGCGAGCGCGGCGAGCAGCGGTACGGCGGCGATGGCGGCGGCGAGCAGCAGGGCCGGGCCCGGCGGCAGGTCGACCACGACCTCCGGGACCGGGCGGTGGGCGGCCGGGGTCAGCACCACCAGCGGGACGATCAGATGGACGATCAGGGCGCCGAGGCCGAGGCCGACCAGCGATCCGAGGCCCACCAGGATGCCCTGTTCGGCGGCGGCGGTACGGCGCAGGCGGCGCCGGGGGGTGCCGAGGGCGAGCAGCACGGAGAACTCGCCGGCGCGTTCCCGGGCCGCGGCGGCCCCGGCGGCGGCGAAGCCGATCGCGGCGAGGACGGCGGTGACCACCGCGATCGCGGCGAGGGCGCTCTGCGGGGCGGCGCCGACCGGGTCGTCCAGCAGGTCGTCGGCGACCTCCTCGCGCAGCACCAGCCCCGGCGCGCCGGCGGCGGCGCGCAGGGCGGCGGCGGCCTCGGCCGGGGTCCGGTCGCCGGGGCCCGTGGCGGGCAGCCACCATTCGCCGGTGGCGGGCAGGTCCTGTCCGGCGGCGGCGAGCAGCCGGCCCGTGGTGGCGAGGTCGACCACGATCGCGGTGCCGCCGGCGACCGGCAGCGACTCGACGGCCCCGGTGATCCGCACACCGACGGTGGCGGTGCCGAAGGGGACCCGTACCAGCTCGCCGACCTTGGTGCCGGACGCGCTCAGGTAGGCGTGGGTGGCGAGGCCGGGGACCTCCTGCGGGGCGGGCGCGCCGGTGGGCGTGACGATCGCGCGCAGGGTGCGGGCGGAGCCCCCGTCGGGGTGGTGGCGGAGCTTGAGCAGTTCGGGGCCGGCCGGGCCCGGGGCGGTAGGGGTCTGGGTGGCCGGGAGCACGGCGGCCGAGGGGGTGCCGTTCTTCTGGGCGGGCGCGGTGGCGTTCCACCCGAGGCCGGCCGGGACCTCGACGGCGGTGGCCGGGCCGGTGACGCTGTCGGCGACCGCGATCCGGTGGACCGTCAGCTCACCGCCGAGCGTCCCGACCTCCTGCGAGCCGTAGCCGACGGTCAGGCCGGCCAGGGTGAGCGGGGCGGCGACGCTGCCGAGCGGCGCGTCCACGAGGGCGGAGAGGTCGGCGGTGGCCCGTCCCGGACCGTCGTCCGGGACGGAGGCCATGGCGATCCGGTAGGTGTTGCCGTACCGGTCGCGCAGCATCAGCCAGAGGTCGAGGCGGACGGTCGCGTCCGAGCCGAACCCGAACGTGGGGCCGGCGTGCTCGGTCGTGCGGACGGTGAGGTCGGCCTCGATGCGCAGCGGGCGGCCGGGCAGCGGAACGCCTGCCTGCGGGCCGGTGGGCGCGGGCTCGGCGAGCCGGGTGAACAGGGCGCCGCGGTCCTGCCCGTCCAGCAGGTCGGGGCGGACGGGGACCCGCTCGGCGACGGCTTTGGCGTCGAGGGCGAGGATCTGGCCGGCGGCGCCGTTCGGCAGCGACTGCTCCTGGCGGACCACGGGGATCAGCCGGTCCCCGCCGGGCAGCGCGCCGTACCGGCCGCCCTGGCCCATCGGGGCGGTCTGGGCGCCGTGCACCCGCAGGCCGCCGGCGGTGAGGAAGTCGGCCGGACCAGATCGAGGCCATCGGCCTGACGCTGATGGCCCTGGAGGAGCGGATGGACGAGCTGCGCGACCACTTCGGTCTGACCCCCGAGGACCTGA
>NZ_JBSGFD010000069.1:0-42115 GCF_053603215.1 Kitasatospora sp. NPDC004240
GGACCGGCCCCGGGGACGGGCGCGGTGTCCGGCCCGGCCGGGCCCGTGGCCTCCCCCGGCGGGACCCCGTCCGCACCGCGCGCCACACCGGCATCACCACGACGGCCACCGGCAGCGGCGCGGGAGGAACCCGAACGAGAAGAGGACACCAGGCACTCCAGAGACAGAAGGGCACACGAGGAGACAACAACGGGAACGACCGGCCCCGGTACCGGGGGGCCGAAAACACCCGGCCCGGAACGGGCCGGGGAACCGACAGCGGGCCCGCCCCGCCCCGGCACGGCCCGGCACGGCACGGCCCGGCACGGCCCGGCACGGCACGGCCCGGCACGGCACGGCGGTGGCCGGAGACCGACCGGCCGCAACGGCCGGACAGGCCCCGCCGGCCAGCCACCGGCACCACCCGGGACGCAGCACGGCCCGGACAACAAGCCACCCACACCCAGAGAAGGTGTAACGCTGGCCGTCAGTCTAGCCACACCGGTACACACCCGGAACGGATTGTTGTAACGAGAACGAGTGAAGGCATGCCACCCAGGACCCGGGTGGCACACGGCACACGAACGAACGGCAGGCGGACGGACGGGTTCGCAACGAACCGAACGACAAACGGACCGGCACCCGAAACCGACGGACCAGGCCGGCGGGAGCAGCGGGGGCGGCGGGGCCGGCGGGCGGCGCCCGGGCGGACCGGGCGGGACAGGCGGGGGCGGCGGGAGGCGGCGGGCAGCGGCCCGGCACGGGCGGAACGGGCAGACCGGCGGAAGGCGGCGGGACGGCCGGCGGCGCAGCGCCGGCACGGCCAGGACGGGCGGCGGCGGGACGGACGAAGAGACCACACCCGGCCGAAACGGCCCGACGGAAGGCGGCCGCAAGCCGCCGGAAGCGCGGCCGACGGGCCGGAGAGGTCACTCCCCCGCACACCCGGCACCCGGCAGGCCCGACGGCAGACGGAAGCAGACGGAAGCGGGTGGGGCCGGGCCCGGCCAGGAGAGATCACTCCCCCGGCACCCGGCGGGGACGGCCCGGCACGGGCACGACGAGCGGGAGAAGCGGGCGGATCGGGCACGACGAGCGGGAGAAGCGGGCGGGCCCGGCGGCCCGGAGAGATCACTCCCCCGCCACCCGGCACCCGGCAGGCCCGACGGCAGACGGAAGCAGACGGAAGCGGGTGGGGCCGGGAGCGGCCAGGAGAGATCACTCCCCCGGCACCCGGCGGGGCACGGCCCGGCAGGCACGAACGGCGCAGCGCCGGACGGGGCCGCGGGGCATGGGGCCCTCGGTGAGGCCATGGCGCGGGTCGCGTCGGTAGCCGTCTGATTCTGCTCCACTCGCGGACTTGCTTACCTCTATGCGTCCATGTAATGTAGTCATCGGCGGGCCGGGAATGACACCCGGCCGCACCAACCAGTCCAGGAGGACGCCATGACCGCTCAGACCATCACCACCATGACCGGCCTCTCCTACTCGGTCGAGGACGTCACCGGTGAGAACGGTGAGGTGACTTACAGCGTCAAGCGCATCGCACAGGAGGGCCTGATCCCGGTCGGCTCCTTCGTGATCCACCCGGACTACAACCCGGAGCCGAAGATGCCCGCGCTGATCAACATTCAGTTCGGCGCTGGCTCGCCGGAGAACCGCCACCAGCGCACGGACGTTCCGGCCACCGGAGACGCCGACATGCCGTACGTGGTCGGTCACCGGATGGTCAACCCGCTCGACCTCGCCCCCGAGTCCCCGATCTTCCTCCTGGCTGACCTCGCCGGGGCGGCCACCGGCACGGGCACCAGCTCCATGAAGCCCGCCCCCTACACCGTGTTCCGCACCTCCGAGCTGGTCACCGCTCTCGTGCTCCACTGGATGCAGCGCGACGACCTGGCCGAGCTGACCGCGAAGTACGCGGCGTTCATCAAGTCGGAGACCCCGTGGAGCCAGCAGTACGCGGAGGCCAAGGCGGCCAAGGTCGACAAGCTGACCACGAAGATCATGAGCATCGGCGAGCGCATCGACGAGCTGACCAAGCAGCGCGACGAGCTGCCCGAGGGTGGCGTGAACAACCCGGACGCCACGCCGGACATGGCCCCGGCCATGCAGATGACCGGCTCCATCAACGCACTCAAGCTCAAGCTCAACGAGGTCACCAAGCAGCTGGCCAAGCTGAAGAACTCCTGACTCCTCCCCCTCCCGCCGGGGCCCCGAGAGGGGCCCCGGCCCCGCTTGCGGGTCCGTCGTTCGTCCATCCCAGTCACGTCCCTCGAAAGGAGTGGATCATGAGTGACCTGTCGTTCCCCGGATCGCCGGACGGTGGCGGTGTCCCCGACGCCGTTGCGTTCATCACCTCCGTGGCAAGCGCCCTGATCGCTCAGAAGTGGGGCGTCCGGGAAATCGTGGTCTACAAGGTGCTCAGCGCACCTGACGCCGTGTCCGTGACGACCACCCGCTACCTGCTGGCTCTGGCGGCCGGTAAGAGCCCCGTGGAGGCTGCCGGGGACGTCGGCCGGTCTCTGCTCGACGACGCAGACCAGAGGGCCGCTTAGGGCCCTGCGCGCCCCCGCCCGCCCCGCCCCCGCTCACCCCTGTGAGCGGGGGCTTCCGCTGCTTGTGCGTGCGTTGCCCTCTGCCTCGTTCAGTCCGCCATGCCCTCGCTCCCCCTCTCCCGCGCCCAGTTGCCCGCCCAGTCGCTCATGGCGTCCTCTCTCGCCTCGGCTGCTCACTGCTGGTGCTGGCTTGGGCTGATCTGCTCTTCCTCACGCTGTCGCTGCTCTGCTCTTCATTGACCGCCGTGCTGGTTGTGCTTGTTCTGCTGTTGCACTGTTGTGCTTCGGTTGTCCTGCCGTCCCTGCTTCACCTCTCCTCTTTGGCTGCTCCGTGGCTGTTCCGTCGTGGTCCCGTCTTCCTCCCGCTCCGCCGCTCGGCTCGGCTGCTGTTGTTCCGCTGTGGTCCCGTCTTCCTCCCGCTCCGCCGTACATCTCCTGCCGGCTTCGCTGCTGCTGATCCCCATGGTTGATGAAGGCTTCGCACGTGCTCCAAGGCCCGTGCCATAGGCCCGTAGGGAAGTAGTCGGCGCATCGCTCCCCCCCTGGCCGCCGCTCTGACCTGCTGCTTCCCAGGACTCTCCGGCCGATCGTGGACCACTCCGTAGGCAATTCCGCAGGCAACTCCGTGGACTACTCCGTAGACGCTTCCGTAGGCAACTCCGTAGGCAACCTCCCAGGATGGTGCGCCCGGCCAGCTGCCGGCCAGTGCACAAGGGAGTTGAATCACCGTGCCCGATGCCCGAGCAGCCTCCGTCCACCGCCGGGAGGAGAAATCACTGTCCGTTGGGGAGAGATCTCTCTCTCCCGACGGTTCGGGGAGAAATCTCTCCCCTGCGGTTCGCAGCCACCTCGGGGGAGAGATCTCCCCTCCGGATCCGGGGAGGAGAGATCACCCTCCGGCGAGGACCGGCGGGAGACCCCGTCGCAGTGGAAGGAGAGGTCACCCTCCCGGGTCGGCGCCGTCACCTTCCGGGGGGTGCGTTCTCAAGGCCGGGTGACGGCGTGTCTCCGGGAGGATGTGGCCGGAGGTCCTGCGGGGCGGAGCCCCCCGCATAGTAGTGAGGCAAGCGGACGCTCTCTCCGCTGGCAGGCGCCCGGCCGCCCGCCCGGTCGAAGACGTCTACGGGGCAGCACGGGACACCCCAAAGTGCTGCTGCACGCAGGGCGGTGCCCGGGTGAAGAAGTCGGAGTCAGCCGGCCCTGGTTGTCCCGCTCGCTGGCCTGCGGATCACATGTCCCGGGACCGGGCCGAGGCAACGAACAGCAGCAACCCCCACGAGCAACCGCCGGGGCAACCCCAGAGGCGACCGCAAGAGCAACCGATCGCGTGGTCAGCGCCCGACGCCGAGGAGGTAGAGCACCACCAGGCCGACGACGAGCAGCCACGGGCGGTCAAGGAGGCGATCTAGGAAGTCGGGGCCGCCGACGCCGGATGGCAGCACGGGGTCGGCGGCACGGAGGTGGACGCGGCGGTTGTGGTCTCTGCGGGCGGTCTCCACCGCGGCCGGTGACTCGTCCCAGGTGCTGGCCTGGAAGACCTCGCAGCGCAGTTCGTAGAGCACGCCCGGGCCCCCTTCCCACCCCTCTCCGAGGGGTCGTAGTCGGCCCTGTAGTCGGGCCTGTAGTCGACCCCTGTAGCTAGTAGTTGTGCAGGTCACGGCGGGTCTGTAGTCGACTCCGCCGGGCTGGGGCCGCTCCCGGGGGGAGAGGCCCCGAGAGGGCTCTCAGAGCATGGCAGAGGCCCCGCCCGGGCGGTCTGCCGAACGGGGCCTGGTGGGAGGGCTGGAGAGGGGGCGTCGGGCCGCCTAGACGGGGGTGCGGTCGACGGCCGCGTGAGGCGGGAGCACGGGTACCCGCCCGAGGACGCTCTGGAGGTGGTTCACCGACCACCCTGGGGAGGTCTTCCGGGAGGCCCCGCTGCCGACCGCCACGGACTTCTTCGGGGGCACCCCCGCCGCCCGTACCGCAGCACCGAAATCGCGGGCGTCGTACCGCGCGAACTGCCGGTGCCGCTGAAGGGCGGAGAGCGCCTCGGAGATGAGCACGTTGCCAGCCCCGCCGTCGGTGGTGGCCCGGATCGCCACCATGTGCTCGATCGCGGTAACCAGCTCGGCCGCGGTAAGGGGCCGGGGCGTGGGCTCCTCGACCGCCTCCTGGTCGTCCTTGTCGTCGTCCAGCTCGTTGTCGCCGCCGGCGTCCTCGACGTCCTGGTCCTCGATCTCTTCGGCCGGCCCGGGGGAGTGGGCCATCGCTACCACCGTCCAGGCCACCAGGAAGAGCACCAGCACCCACCGCAGGTACGACCCGAACACGGCCAGGACGAACACCGCGATCACGATGCCGCACATCACCGCGTCGACCTTCTTGCCGCGGCCGGCCTTGCGGTGGGCCAGCTCAGCGGCCAGGCGCTCCCGCTCACCAAGCTTGGCCCACTCCCCCTGGAGCTTCTGCAGCTCCAGTTCCTTGAGCCGGGCGGCCTTCTCGCGGGTCTCCGCGCCGACGCTGCGCAGGCGCCGGACGAGAACCGGCGAGCCGTCGAGGACGGCCCGCACCGGCACCATCGCTGCCTTGATCCCCTGGGCCAGCATCAGGCACCGACCAGGGAGCGCAGGATCCCGCCGAGGATCGAGGGGACTAGGGCCCAGATGCCGCCGGCGGCCAGGAACGCGCCGGGGCTGATCAGCCCGCACACGATGTCCTTCCAGGGGTTGGCCGAGAGGCCGAACCCCGCCCAGACCATGACGGCCGCCGTCGCGCCGAGGCCCCATCCGCCCATGCTGGTCTGCATGGACTGGCTCAGGGTGTCGCCCACGGTGCCGATCTGGGAGAACGCGCTGGCGGTGCCGGTGACCAGCATCCCGACGCCGAACGCCCAGTAGATGATGTTGTCCTGCTTGATCCGCAGGCGGCCCGCTCCTCGGGCGCCGGAGATCAGGAACAGCAGGCCCACGGTGGCCGCGCCGTTGATGCCCAGGGCGAAGAGTCCTGCGTTGTTCATGGTGATGATCTCCAGTCAGGTCAGTGGGGGGAAGAGGGAGCCGGGGGTGTAGGAAAGGAGAGCGGCTAGGGCGGAGGAGACGGGGATTCGGGTGACGATCAGCAGCGGGACGCGGACCTTGCCGCGGATCTCGGTGACCGGCGTCGCGCCGCCGTCCCGGGTGCCGCCGCGCAGGTACCAGTCGACGGCGTAGCCCAGGCCGGACAGGAAGAGGCCGGCGCCGACGCCCATCACGGGGTCGCTGCTGCTGCGGATCACCGCACCGAGGACCTGCACCGCGCCGAGCCGCCAGCCGAGCAGGGCCGAGATGCCGGTCAGCAGCAGCCAGCGGTTGAACCGCTTCGCCCGCAGCGCGGAGTTGAACAGTTCCCGGCTGACCTGCCGCCGGCGGACCTTGGTTTCCCGGGCGCGGTCCTCGCGTTTGTGGCGCTCGGTGCGATGGCGCTTGGTCTCCCCGGCGAGGGCATAGGCGGCGTCGCGCTCGGCCTGCAGGCGGTGGGCACGCTCGGGCTCGGTCTCGGAAAGGATCAGGGCGATCCGGTCGGCGACGCGGTGCACGCCGTCGGGCTTCGAGTTGGGCTGCTCCCACCCGGTGACCGGGGGGAGGACGAGCTCGTCGGTCAGGTGCCCGTCGGGTCCGGTGGCCTGCCACCAGTCCTGGGCAATCTTCTGGACGGGGGCCCAGAAGCGCTCGGCGGCGTCGTCCAGCGTGGTGGTGGTCGTCGCCTCGACGGGGTCGAGCGGGGTCGGTGTGTGGAGCGGAAAGCCGACGCTGGGCGGGTAGTTCGGGGGCGGGGGGACGGGCGGGGTGGTGGTCATCGCTGGCTCTCCCGGCGGATCAGCTCACGGATGCCCCACGCCGCGACTGCGGCGTCGACCAGGACGAGCAGGCGAATCCAGATCACGGTCTGTCTCCAAGTCAGTACGGGGGCCCGGCCGTGAGGGCCGGGCCCGGTGCGGGGTGGGGGTGGGGGTGGGTCAGGAGGAGCGCCACCAGGCGCGGGGCGCCGGGTGGGAGTCGACGGTGCGGGCCTGGCGGACCTTGGAGTCCATGCGGGCGTGTCCGGCGCGGTCGGCGGCCCGGCGGCGCTGCTGCCCGAATCGGGTGTCGCTGCTGCCGCTGCCGGTCAGGGCGTTCCAGAGGCCCATCAGTCGACCTCGACCGTTCCGGTCACGCTGGCCGGGCAGCCGGTCACGGTGACCAGCACGCGGAAGGGGGCAACGCCGCCGCGGGTGGTCATCGTGATGCGTCGCTGGCGCCCCGCGGTGCGCTTCATCGGTGTGCCTCCCTGCGGTGGCCGTCGGCAAGGCGGGTGGTGGGCGTGACGAGGACGAGTCGCTGCCGGGTGGCCTGGGACGGGGTGGCGTGGCACGGGCGGTCGTCGAGGAAGAGTGCAAGGGCCTGGTCGGCGTGCTCGTCGAAGGACAGCGACGAGGTGCTTGAGGTCGGGGGCATGGTGGGCTCCTGGTGATCGCTGGGGCTGGCGGGCGTCGTGCAGGTGTGGAGTCAGGGGCGGCTGGCGCTGGCGGGCACGAACAGCCCGGTCGGGAGCGACTCGTAGTCGCGGGCCAGCAGGTCCGGCAGTTGCGGGTCGAAGCCGGTCGGTGCGGACGGTGCGAACAGGAGTTCGCTGATGTCGAGGCCGGCAGGGTTGGCCGGGGCGAGAGGCTGCTCGAGGTGGTTCGGCTGGACGGGCTGGTCCGCCAACTGCTGCTCGCTGTCGTCGGCGTAGCGGGCGACAGCGGCAGGGAGCCAGTTGGTCTGGGATTCGTGGAACCGCTTAGCCCGAGGCGTGCCGATGCCGATCGCAGTCGCGGACTTGTTGATCCCCCAGGCCAGTCGACCGTCGGGATGGCGCGGGACGAGGCGGACGAAGGCCTCCATGACCTGCTCGTCGCTCAGCCACTTGCCCGCGCCGTCCTTGTGCTGGGCGTCATCGGGTGGGACGTCGGCGATGTCGCGGTCCATCTGATCGCTGGCCGCGTCCGTTTCGTCAGCAGGGTCCATACCGGCCTCAACCTGGGAGTTCGCGTCGGTGGCGGACTCGGTCTGGGTGGCGGTATGGACTGTGCCGGTATGGGCCGGAACGGCGGACTGGATGCCGATGAGAGTGCTGCGCAGGGCTTCGAACGCGGCGCCGGAGCGCAGGTTCATACCGGCCCATTCCGTCTGGCGCACGCGCTGCTGCAGTCTGGCGACGACCTGTTCCAGCACGGCGGGATCGGCGCAGCCGGCACGCTCGCTGGCGTTCTGGGCGCGGGCGTCGGCCCGTGCTTCGAGCAGGCGGTATGCCCAGCGGGTTGGACGGCTGGCCTTCTTGGTCGCCTCCTGGGCACGGCGGAGCCGGTACCAGCGGTAGGCGGCACGGGCGACACGGACATCGATGGTGGCCTCGTCCTGGTTCAGTTCCTGACGGGCGGCCAGAAGCAGGGCGACGCGGACGGATTCGACGGGGTGGAAAAGCCGGATCAGAGCGAGACGGCGGTCGGCGCGGCCGCGTCGGGCGGCACGGCGCTCCTCCAGCGAGCCGACCTCCCACAGCACGGCGGCGAGCACTGGCCAGACCGCGCGCACGACCGCTCCGACGAGAGAGTCGGCTTCGGTGGCGGAGAAGAGTGCGCTGGTGCCGGCGAGGATCCAGAACAGCGCGCCGGACAGGCCGGGGCCATCGCCGGAGCGGGCGCGACGGCGGGCACGGCGCCCGCAGATCAGGGTGGCGATGTCGAGGGCGACGAAGGGAAGGAGGTCGAACGGGTCGGTCAGGCCCATGACGTTCTGGCCGACGTGGCGCAGCCCGGTTGCTGACAGGGAGGCGGCAGCTGCCGCGACCAGCATGGTGAGTTGGTCCTCAATGCGGTGGCCGCGCCGCACAAGGGCTGCGGTGCGCGACTGCTCGCTGGCGGCGGCGAGCACAGCCCGGCGGCGGCGCAGGGCGAGGGTGGGGCCGAGACTGAGCACGAGCGTGCCGGCGACGAACTGCCAGCTGGTCAGCAGCTGGACCAGGGGTGCTCCGGTCCGGGGAAGGAAGTCGAGGTTCACGGGGTGTCCTTGGTACATGTGACGCTGGTCTGGGGGGCGTGGGCCTGCAGCAGCTGGTGTGCGGGATCAGCGGAGAAGGGGTCTTCGGTGACCCAGTCGCGGAAGGCGTCCCGCTCGGCGACGGCCTGGCTCCACAGCGCCAGCAGCAGCACGACGAGGGGGTCGGCCGCCGCCACCTGGTCTGCTTCCGTCGGGAAAGGACGGGCAGGATGCACAGGTCGTCGCGGCAGGCGAAGTGGCTGATGAGGGCTCGGTTGTCGGCACGGGCCTTGGCCAGGGCGCGGCGGGTCGTGCGGACGTCGTGTCGTGCATGCGCCGTGGTACGCAAGACTCGCTGCAGTGCTCAGCGGGTCAGGAGGCGGATCACCGGACACCTCCGCGGTACGGCGCTCGGACGAGGTGGGTCCGGGCGGTGCGCAGCGGGGTGGCGTTGGCGAGGGTCATGAGTGCGGCGCGGGCCACGGTGGCGGCCGTGGCGAGGCGGCTGGCCGGCGCCAGAGGTGCCTGCGGTGAGCCGGAGGCTGACGTGGAGCAGTCGGGGGGTAGTGCCGTTTGGGCCCGTGTGCCTGGTCATGCCGCCTCCGTCCAGCCGGCGTCGGCGCGGTGGGAAGCGATCAGGTCGTTGCGGTGCCTGACGGCTGCGCGGACCGCGGCGTTGTGCCGGTCTCGCGTCTGCTGGGAGACGGAGCCGAGGTGCTGAAGCGCCAGCCGCTGGACCTCGACTGCGGCGCGGATCCGATTGGTCTGGGCCCGCTGGGCCTGTGTGTCTTGGTCGCGGGCAGCATCCAGGCGCGCCTTCTCGGTCAGCTGGCGCCGCTCGAGCTTCTCCTCGGCGAGTCCGCCGCGGACGCCGTGAACGTCCTCGTCCCGCAGAGCCAGTTCGGTGCAGGCGGCGCGGACCGGGCAGATGGCGCAGTTGTCGCGGATGGTTGCGGCGCGTCGGCGGCGCCAGGCTCCGTTGGGTTCGTCGTCCTGGCGGTAGAAGTCGTTGGTGTCCGGGTCGGTGGCGTAGCAGACGGAGTGCGCGAGGGCGTGGCGCAGTTGGGGCTTGCGCAGTGCGCGGGCGACGAGGTTGCCGTCGTGGCCGGCGAGGTAGCCGTCTGCGGCGAGGACATCGATGGGGTCGATCTGGGAGAGGAACTGGGCGATCTCCGCCTCCTCGGACCGGTTCTCGGACCCGGGGTGGCTGTCGGCGGCTTGGCCGGCTGCCATGGTGCTGGTCATGTGTCGTCATCTCCTGTGGGGGCGAGCCGCGCGCACCCGGTCCCCCAGGGGGATCCATGGAGGCGGCGGTGGGGGACCGGGGCAGCGCGATGGGTGATCGGCTGGTGGCAGCGTCAGTCGGCGGTGTAGGAGCCCCGCGCCGACAGCGGGACGACGCGGACGCCGGTGTCGGTCTCCTCGCCGTCCTGGCCGGCGCGGCACCAGTCGCAGGGTCGTGGCCATCGAAGGTGGCGGGCCTGCTCGCGAGCGTTTGCCGGAGGAGGTGCTGGGCTTCGTGGGCGCCGGGAGCAAGGGCGGCGTGGCTGCCGGTCAGTGGCCGGTGCACCGCAGGTCGTTCGGGACTACGGCGAGCGAGCCGTACTTGTCGTTGCCGTGGAAGATCGCGTAGACGCGGTTGCGGCCGTCGCACTTCGCACCGATGTTGGAGAAGCCGTCGGACATCTCGACGATGTCCATGGGCTTGTCGTTGACCTGGCCGGACTTGGGTGCGTCCATGAACGGCTGCTGCGCCTTGGTGCCGGGCTTGTCGCACGCGGCGGCGCCGAGGACCAGGGCCGCGGTGGTGACGACAGCGGCGGCGGCCCGGCGGTGGTGGCGGATGGGCATGGGATTTCCTCGATTTAGATTGAATCAACTGAGTTGCTTCAGATGAGTCATAGAATGCATGCGCCTGCCGATCACGTCAAGGGAATCGAGGAGCACATGGAAGAGGAGCGCTGGCGGGTGCGGCAAGATGTGCCCATGCCGACCCCAGCTCCGTACGAACGCGCCGCCGCCGCCCTGCGCGAGGACATCCTCAGCGGCAAGTTCCCGCCCGGGGAGTTCCTGCCCGGCCAGCGGGAGCTGGCGGAGCGGTACGGCGTCGCCTACAACACGGCCGGCCAGGCCCTGAAGCTGCTGGCCACCCGCGGGCTGGTCGAGGTCATCCCCCGGCGCGGCAGCCTGGTCCTCACGCCGGCTGCGGCGCTCGAGATCGCCTGGGACACCGACGGGCGCGTGCGGCCGGCCCGCGCCGGCGAGAGCGCCGCCGGCGAGCTGCAGGTGGAGAGCCTGAAGGCTCCGGACGAGGTGAGCCGCATCTTGCAACTGGCCGCGGGTGCCCAGGTCCTGGCCCGGCGCACCGTGCTGACGCACTCCGGAGCACCGTGGGCGCTGCGGATCCTGTACGTGCCGCAGTGGGTGGTCGACGAGGCGCGGGTGCTGGCGACCGCGGAACTTCTCGACGAGGCGCGCGTCCTCGCGGAGCGGGGCCTGGAGGAGACCGGGCATCGCAGCCGCTGGTCCGCCCGGGCGGCCGGCGTCGAGGAGGAACGGCTGCTCAGGTCGGGCAGCTCGCCGGTGCACGTCGTCGAGCGGGTGAGCCTGAGCGGGGACCGTCCCGTCATGTGCGAGGTGACGGCGGTGCGCTCGGACAGAGTGTTCATGTCACGAACGGCTGGTTCTGGGGCGGTTGATCCTGATCAGGCTGATTCGTGAGGAACGCTCCGCATTCCCGTGCGTGAATGAGCAGTCCACTAACAGGGCGGTTGGGGATAGGGTGAGCTCCGGCTGATTTGGGTCAGCCCGCGAATAACAGACGCCCCGTCAGTGCGCGACCGGCGCGATCGCCCGGTCGCGAGCCTGCTGCGGGGTAGTCGAGGTACGAGCACGGGGGGTGTTTCGGCGCGTGGCGGATTGTCGTTCCCGCAGCCGTTCGCGAGCACACCAGAAGCCCGCTGCCCACATGCCGTCGTCGGCCGTGCAGCGGGTCAAGGTGTCGGGCTTTCGGCCCAGCGAAGAGAGCACCCCTTCGGGAGGGGCAGAGATGTCGTAGCTATTACACGGGGCGGGCGCCTCTAGTAAAGGTCGCTCCTCGCCCTTCCAACTGCCGGCCGCGGAGTTAGCGGCTCCTCGACCGGCTCGTCACCGCCCAGGTGGAGTTAGCGGCTCCCCTTGAGCGAAGGCCAGACCTCTCGGTCTGGTGATCACTGCTTCCCAGCAGATGCCCCCGAGGGGGCCCAGTCCCTACCCCGGTGCGTCTTTGCGTGACCGCCGGGTCGGAACGGAGTACATCTTGCAGTACTGCGCTGCCTCTTGTCAGCTTGAGTGCCCGCCGAGGGCCTCGATTTCGGCCGTGCGTCACTCGTCCGTGATGTCCCGGGCGCTGCCAGCCGGTCCTCCGCGCCCGCGATCCCGGCGAGCGGACCGCGCGTGGTGTGCCGTTCCCCATCCGGCCGGCGCAGGTCTCCGTACCCTCATCTCAGCCTGACCCGGGCCCCGCGACAGGCCGCGGACAAGGGGGCGCGAGGCCTTCCCGGTACCCCCTTGTCCTCCTGGTCACGGGGGCCGTCGCGAGCAAAACGCCCACGCCTGTGGACACACGATCCGAAGATTCTCCGGCTTCGTGTCACACGCATCCGCTCACGCGGACCTGTATGGGCTGACACCCGTACGAGACCGCGTCGAGGGAACGCTCCCGACTGACAAGCAGCAGCCCCGCCGGAAGTCCGCAGGGCTGCAAGAGACCCAGCGCAACGAGCCCGGCCGTCACCCAGGAGCCGTTGTGCCAGGAGAGCTGTGCCCAACGAGACCGCATCGGCGCGTTCGTTCGTTCCACCTCCCCAAGGGGCCGCCGACCACAGCCGGCCTGCACTCGTCGCCCTGCCCGGCGGCCTCGCTGCCGACGCTCCGGCGCATCCACTGCAGCTGAGCCGCCGCATGCACAAGCGCCTGGCCGCCGCAGTGCGCGCCCTGCTCGCCTCCACCCCTGATCTGTCGGACGCCGCCCGGCTGCTGCGGATCGTCGTGACGGCCAAGGCCCGGCACGCCGACGGCTGCGTCACCTCCACCCGCGTGCCCGAGCTCGCCCGATGGCTCGGTGTGGGCTGCTCCACCGTCGACAAGGCCCTCGCCGAACTTCGGGGCGCCAAGGCACTGGAGACCTCCGAGAAGCGGGTCCGCGGTGCCGTCGTCGGTCTGACGTGCAGGGTTCCAGGGGTCAGCGCTGCCTCGTCCCGGGGCACGGATCCGCTGGCGCTGACCCGAACCGAGCTGGCGACACTGCTGCGCCTGGTCGAGCCGCTCTTCGCTCCCGGCTGGGTGCACCGCGACGGCAGCCGGACTCCCGCAGGCTTGCTTGGCGAGCGCACCGGGCGCGGCGCGCCGACCGACCGACTGGCTCTCCTGCTCCTCGTGCTCGAGACGCGCCCCAATGGACGGGTGCGGCTGTGCGGCGGCGCCGTCGACACCCGCATCGGCCGGCCGGCCACGACTGCGGCGCGCCTGCTCGGGGCGACCGCGTACCAGGGCGCGCGCATCCTCGCACGGTTGCAGCGCGCGGGCGCCGTCGTGCTGGAGAGGCGGCCCACCGGTTCCGGACTGGCAGGGCGGGGGGAGATCCGCATCCCGGCGGTCGCGGCCGCGTACCAGGGCTTGGGCGGTGCTCATCGGAACCGTCCCCGGATTGCAGACCGCGCAGTTGCGGCAGTCGGGGACCGGCCTGCCACGACTACCGAGGAACCCCAGGTCACGCCAGCACCGTTCGCCGAGACCGCCGGGATCCCAGACCAGGACGATGCGGTAGACCTCCACGCCCACCACTCCCTGGTGGTTGCTGAAGGAGAGTTGAGTGCTGGTCAGTTGTTGGCTTCCGGCGAAGCCGCCTACGGGGTTCCCGCCGATGCCGGTGGTGCGCGCGGGCGCGCGAGGACCGCGCCGCCGATGGAAGGCTCCACTGATCCGGCGGTCGACCTCGGCGCGCTTCGCGCGGAGTCCAAGGACCACGATCACCGCAACACCGCTGGGAGCTCGACAGACGCCGAACCTGACTCGTACGGGCTGCGCCAGCGGCAGCGCACCGCCCTCCGCCCGGTCGGCTTCGTTCTCGACGCGCTCACTCCGGGGCAGCGCGCAGTGGCCCTGCGCGCCGTCGACGTCGTGCTTCACAGGGTCTCCGCCGAGGCCTTGGCCGACCAGCTCGCCAGCCGGATCGGTCCGATGAGCCTCGAAGGTCCGAAAACCGATCGCGGGGTGATCCGCGACCCACTCGCCTGGCTGCTGTCCCAGCTGCCGTCCATCACGCTCTGCGGGACCTGTCGCACCCGTACCACCACGGGCTCCCCCGCCGCGCGCACCGCCCAATGCGACCAGTGCACCCGGGCACGGGCCGAACGGACGAGGGGTCGGCAGACCTGCCCTGGCTGCGGTGACCTCGGCCGCCTAGGGGATCGCGGCCAGTGCGGCCGGTGCGACCACCGGCAGGCGCTCGAGGAAGCGGGTGATCAGGCGGCCTCCGCCGCCACCGCCCGCTTCCCGGACGACCAGGCTGCCCCCGCGCGGGCCCGGAGGTCGGTTGCCGCCTCCGCGCGCGCTGCCGCTACGGAGGCGGCACGGCGCGGCACGGATCCTGTCATGCAGGAGCTCGCCGCTCGCCTGGCTGCGTACGAGACCGCCTCCGCCTGGTGGAGCTCGGCCCCGGTCCCCACCTCAAGCTCGACCGGTGCAGGCGAGGAGGTCGGCCCGCAGAGGTGGACGTGCGCGAGCGCCAAATGCTCCCGTCAGAGCACGGCCGCCGCGCCCGAGTCGCACCTGTGCTCGACGTGCGAGCGAGAGCGCCAGCTCCAGCAGATCCGGGCGGCACGCCACCTGCGACTCGCCCAAGCCAGCGCCACCTGACGCACCGAGCACCTTCGCGGCCTCAGCCCCCGCTCTCGCCGCCGGCTCTGGCGAGGAGAGCGCGGACGAAGCGCGTCCGCGGAGAGGCTGCCTCGCTCCGCCGGGCTCGTCCGACGGCATTTCCGGCCGGGGACTCCGGCGCGGCTGGAGGCAGTCCGAGCCTCACCGGCTCAGCCGATGCCCCCGCACCTCGCGCCGACGCGGCGCACCGACAGGGTCCCGCACCGAGGAGCGCGGTCGGCCACTCAGTCGCACCGCATCGGCTCGGTGCGGGAGCGACCGGTGCGGTACGCAAGGCGCGCGGCGCGGCGCACCCGATGCGGGGTCCGCGGGGTGTGCGGAAGATGCGGTGCGCACATCGGTACCGTGCGCGTGGTGCGAGTGCGCACGGGTACGGGGCGGCGGCTCCCGGTGCGCCGGCCGAAGGCGTGGCGGACAGCGACGAGATTTCGGGGTGTAGGTCCGCCCAGCGCACCGCTGGCGCTGGTTGCTCACTGTGACCAGCGCACCCTTCGCTCGGGCCGGTTGCAGCCGCTGGCGCACCCCTTGTCCGCGTTCTGGGGGACCCCTTGTCCAGGTGACCCTTCGGTCGCAGGCACCCCTTGTCCGGCCTGTGCCATGCCGATCGCACCCCCTTGTCCGGCACTCAGGTACCCCTTGTCCAGGTGGTCTCGGTGCCGCGTTTCCCCTTGACCAGCACGGGCCGATCCGGCAGCTGGATGGGCAGCCGATCAGCCGACCTGTTTCACGGCCGCCCCGCACAGCGCGGCAGCGACCAGGCGCAGCCCGGAGATCTCTCCCTACCGCACCTGCTGCACCGTGACTGTCCGCAACTTCCGCGCGGAGGAGCGTCTGCTGCCCCACGCCCCCGAACGGCCCCTTCTGGTGATGGGAGGCGCCCGCACATTCGGTGCGCACCGGCTGCCCGCCACCTCTGGTGCGGTGCCTCGGTGCGGGCCGCACCGGCGGAGTTGGTACGCCGCGCACCGCACCCCGAGACGGCGCACCGCACCCCTGCGCATCGGGATGGGCGCACCCTGCGGTGCGGTGCGCACCCGCCGGTGCGCACCCCTTGTCCGGCGCACCGCACCCCTTGTCCACGCACCCCTTGTCCTGGTGCGGGAGTACCGCGCCCGCCGGGATGCCCCTGGACCGGGTCTGTCGGCGAGGGCGATCAGGCCGCGGACAAGGGGGGTCCAGAGAGCGTGAGCGACATCCACCGGATGACGCGAAAGGACGGACACGGACGTGGCCACCAAGACCCGCACCCTCTCTACTGCCAGCGCCGACGAGTCCGGCCTCGCCATCAAGCGCATGAACCGCGACTGGGAGGTCCTGGCCGCCGACCCGCGAGCCGCCGACCAGGTCGCGTGCTGGTCCCAGGAAGAGCCCGAGTTCGCCGGCGCCAGCACCCCGCAGGAGGTCGTCGACCTCCTCATCCGGCTCGGCCGCCGCGGCGAGTGGGCGCAGCACGACCAGACGCTGGCCGCGCTGATGCGCAAGATCGGCGCGGAAGGCTTCAGCGGGCAGCTCGCCTGGCGGATCGCCGCCAGGGTGTTCCTGCCGAAGACGATCCTCATGACAAAGTCGCAGCTGCGACGGAACTCCGACTGGGACTTCGTGTTCTCGACGATGCTCAGCGCGCTGTTCGAAGTCCTGTGCACCTACCCGCTCGAGCGGCGGCCGCGCCGTGTCTTCCCGAACGTCGCCATGGACACCCTCTCCCTCGCCCTGACGACCCTGGCCGCCGACCAGGACGACCGCGGCGAGCTCATCAAGCTCGGCCGGGCGCTGGAGCCGCTGGCCGGCGACCCCACCGTGCTGTGGGTCAGGCAGGAGTCCGAAGACCCGCAGATGCTCGCCGAACTGGTTGAGCTGCTTGCCCGCGCCGCCGAGCTGGACATCGTGCGCAGCGACGAGCCGCGGCTCACCCGGGGCGAGGCCCGCACCGAACTGCTGGACCTCGTGATGTGGGCGGTGGACGTCCAAGCGCTCAAGCCCACCGATGCCCGGCGGATCACCGACTACTACCTCAGCACCGCGATCCCCGAGGAGCAGCGGCACCGCACCACCCGGGCGATGGGCTCCGAAGGCGACCGCCTGCGGCAGCGCGCCAGCCGGGCGGTGCGCCCGCTGCGCCAGGCGGACCTGATGAACGCCTATCGGGCAGCCGCCTGAAATTTCCGGGCCGCCGAATGTCACACGGTGGCCCGAATCCACCCCTGTATCGGGTGATCGCTGATCACGACCATCCCATCCGCCCGAGACCGGGAGTACCGCTGTGCCCACACCCCCCGCCCCCCAGCAAGGCCCCGCGAGCCCGCTGCTCGATGAGGACGAGCGGCGCGTTGCGCAGGCGCGTCGGCGGCTCACCCAGCTGGGTGCCGCTCTCGTTCGCAATCCCCTCGACCGCGACGTGCACCAGGAGGTACGGGCCTACCTCGAGGCCGAGTCGGAGTCGGCCCTTCGCTCCTGGGAGGCCCTGCTTGCCAGGAGTCCCGAGGAACTGCGTGCGCGGATCCGAGCGGTGCTCACCGCGCAGGCAGAGCGCACCACGGACGGTCGGAGGGCGTCATGAGGCTGCGACGGAGCCGTCAGGAGGAGACGGCTGAGGCATGGGACGACATCACCGAAGCCGAGGTTCAGGACGCGCCAGACACTGCAGGTGAGGAGCGGACCGGCTGGCAGATGAGCACCGCTGGTCTGTCCGGCTTCGCGCGGCTTGCCCGGATCGGCGCCTGGGTGCTCCTGGCCTCTGGGCCCGTTCTCGGCGTCGCAGCCTTCACCTCCTCGGCGTCACCGCAGGAGCCGAAGAAGCCTGCTGCGGCAGTCCGGAACCCGTCGGACACAGCGCCGTCGGGCTTCGCCCAACTGTTCGTCGCCGCATACCTGGAGGCGGGCCAGGGCACCGAGTCCTCCCTCAGCCCGTACTACGCGGACCCGGTCATCCTGACGAACCCTCCGGCGTCCCGGTCGGCATCGCGGATCGTTGCCATCTCCAGCACCGAGGTGGAGCCCGGCTACTGGTCCGTCACCGTCGCCGCCCGGGTCCAGGCGAAGAACAAGAAGGGCGAGACGGCCGACCAAGGCGTGCAGTACTTCAGGGTCGGCGTGCAGGTCGTCGGGCCGGCCGCAGTCGGCGGGGCGGCGAAATCCACAGCTACGCCCGCGGGGTATGCCGCTACCTCCCTGCCGGCGCAGGTGGCCGCGCCCGCCGCGTTGCGGACCAGCGGACTGGCGTATGGGACGCCGAAGGGAAGCGGCACCGCGGACCCGGTCGTCGACACCGCGTCGTCGTTCCTGAGCGCCTACCTCGCCAGCAACGGCGAGCTGGACCGCTACATCTCCCCAGGTACCGCCATCACGCCCATCGCGCCCGCGCCCTACACCTCGGTGAAGATCACCAACGCGTACGACAACGGCCCCTCCGACGGAAGCCTGGCCGTCCCCAGTGACGGGGCCGCCCGCCGCGTGCTCGTCACGGTCACCGCTACGGACTCGACCGGCCAGAACTACCCACTGACCTACGCCCTCGACCTGCGGTCCCGCGGCGGCCGCTGGGAGGTCTGGGCCGTAGCCGACGCGCCCGCGATCAAGACGGGTGCCAAGCCATCAACCGCGCCAGCACCCATCCAGAGCCCCGGCCAGGCGCGCACCAGCACGCCGCCGCCGGCAGTCCCCTGATCCCGACACCACAAGGAAGAGAACCATGCACACTGCTGTCGATCCGAACACCGTGATGCTCGCCGGCGACGTCCTCACCTGGGCCACCGCCAAGACCAACGCGATCAAGACCCTGGTCTTCCTCATCGCCGGGCTCATGGTCGTCCTGGCGGTCATCGCCGCCTACTGGAGGACCAAGAGCTGGGTCGCAACCCTGGTCGCCTTCGTTCTCGGCGCCCTGGTGCTCTGGGGCATCAACAACATGGACACCCTCAAGAACAAGGTCGGGTCCGAGGTTGACGACAAGCCCGCCAACAACGCACAGCTCGTCCGCACCGTGCCGAACGCGCCCGGCATCGACCTCGACACCGTGGGGCGGATATGAGCACCGCCGACGACGGCAAGGAACTGATCGGGCACTCCTACACCCGCGCCCGAAAGCACCCCCTGGTCGTCGGCAAACTCCCCGGCGCCGGCCGCATCCCGGGCGGCCCGTACACGGTCACCCAGATCGTGACCATGGTCGTCGCGTTCGGCTTCCTCGCGGCCACCCGGGCGATCTGGGCGCACTTCGGCCTCATGGACATTGTGATCATGGTTACCGTGCCGTGGGGCCTGGCCTGGGTACTGCGGTACGCCAGGCTGGACGGCCGCGACCCGGCCCGCGCGATCCGGAGCCTGCTCGTCTACGTCTCCACCCCTGCGGCCGGCCGTCTCGCCGGCCGGCCGCAGCACGTCCCGCGCCGCGGCATCGCGATCGGCCAGTGCACCGTTCGCGAGCGGCCAGCCGGCGATAGCCCGCCCGTCAGGCAGCCTCAGCTCACCACAGCGCCGCCCCCGAAGACCGTCCCGGCCCCGGCCAAACGAACAACCAAGGCCCCGGCGGCGGCCACGAAGCGCCCGCGTCCCGCACCTCGGCCCGGGTCCACCATCCCGACCGCGGTCGAGGCCGACCTGGTTGCGCCGCGGCAACGCCCCGCGGCGCGCACCGCCCTGCAGGACCTCCTCGCCTCTCTCGACGAGCGCTGAACCACGACCCGTCGGGGGCGGGCCACCCCGCCCGCCCCCTCGTCTTCAAGGAACCCGTCATGCGTCTTCCCGTCCGGCACATCAGCGGCCACCTGATCTGGACCACCAACGCCGCCGTGTGGGGCGTGTGGAAGGTCGACACCGAGAACTACAGCCACGCCTCGTACGCCACCAAGCGCGCACGGCTCGACGCCCTTGAGGCCCTATTCAAGTCCCTGCGCGGCGAGGTGCTCCTTCTCTCCCTGTGCCCGCAGGTAGATGCCGCCTCCGTCGTCACGCGCATGACCGCCGGCGTCGACCTCGACCAGTCGCCCGAGTACGTAGACCTGAGCCTTCGCGTCCTGGACCAGCTGGAGGACCTCGAGCTCACCGGGCGGGTCGACTTCCTTGCGCTGCCGCTGCCGCATCTGGACGTCAAGCAGACCGCGAAGGCCGTGCTCTCATCCGTCCAGGTCGAGGTCATGTCCTCCCTCGGCCTGCCCGTTGCCCCCGTCTCCGCCTCCGAGGAGACCAGCCGGCTCCAGCAGGCCCGCCGCATCTCCGCGACCTGGCCGACCGGCATCAAGCTGCGCCCGGCGACCGAGGCCGAGATCCTGTGGATCTACGGACACAGCGCCCGGCGCGGCATCGACGAGCCCCTCCTCCCGGAGGAAGGAGCACCCCGTGCCCTGCGCGGTCGCGGCCACAGTGTGGCTGCCTACACTCAGGTCATCCTGGACGAGGGCGGACGCAGCGATCGGGAAGGAAAGGGGCCAACCAGCCCGTGGCGCCGGCGCTACCTGAAGGCCGAGACGCAGCATGGGGCGAGCTACCAGGCGTTCTCCGTGCTGTCCGAGATGCCGGAGAGCTTCGTTTTCCCCGGCTCGGAGTACCTCGCCGTCCTTGACGACTTCTCCTTCCCGGTCGACTGGGCCGTGCGCATGCACGTGGAGTCCGGGGCCAAGGCCGAGCCGCGGTCTCGCCGCCAGCAGCGGGAGCTCGCCAACCAGCGCGGGGAGTACGAGGGCGAGACGGCCGGCGCGCCGGCCTCGCTGGAGAAGGCGTCGATCTCGCTCGATGAATACCGCGAGCGGCTGACGGCTTCCGCCACCGAGGTGGAGATCCGCGCGTCCATAGCCACCTGCGTGTGGGGCGAGAGCCCCGACGAGGCCAACGAGAAGGCGCAGCTACTGGCAAACCACTTCGGCGGGAACGAGTACACCTTGGTCCGGCCGATCGGGGACCAGGTCACGCTGTTCCACGCCATGCTCCCCGGTACCCGAACTCCCAGGCCTCTGCTCGACTACACCCAGTTCATGCTGGCGCGCGACTTCGCGATGGCCATGCCCTACTGCGGCTCCAGCCTCGGAGACGACGCCGGCTCGCTCTTCGGCCTGCAGCTCTCCGGCGGCGGCGTGCGCCCGGTCCTCACCGACTTCTCCTACGGCCCGCGGGTCAACGCCTCCGCTTCGGCGGCGTTCGTCGGCGAGCTCGGCTCCGGCAAGTCGGTCGCGATGAAGTCCGCGCTGTACTCAATCCTCACCACCGGCCGCCGCAGCGGGAACAAGAACAGCCGCGGTCGCGCCCTCGTCATCGACCGCACGCCCCAGCAGGAGTGGTCGCGGTTCGCGCTCGCTTGCCCCGGAACCACACAGATCATCAACGTCGACGAGCGGGCCGGCCTGAGTCTCGACCCACTGCGGGTGTTCCGCGGGCCGCGCGCGGCCCGGTACACGGAGTCGTTCCTGACGCCGCTTCTAGACATCGCCTCTATGTCCGTCGAGGGCATCACGCTCGCGGAGGCCATCGAGGCGACCCGCGTGGGACCCCAGCCCAGCATGAGCGCGCTGATCGACACGCTGGCACAGCGCGCCAGGACCCAGGACCCGGACGAGCCGAACGACTCTGCCGTACGCGCCGCCGCGTCCGAGGTCGTGCGCAAGCTGCGTGCGCTCGCCAAGAAGGACCTCGGCAAGGTGATCTTCGATCCGTCGCTGCCGGTCGTCCAGATCACAAATGCGGACAGCATCGTGTTCGCCGTGGACCGGCTTGGGCTGCCGACCAAGGAGGACCTGTCGCAGCACCGGCTGCCGACGCTGGAGGTGGAGAAGCGGTTCGGCTGGCGGCTCATGTACCTGATGACCGCTCTGTGCCGGGAGATCGCCTTCGCCGACCCTAACGAGTTCACCGGCGTGTTCCTGGACGAGTGCTGGTGGCTGACGTCCAGCGCCGAGGGCTCCAACCTGCTTCTGGAGATCATCGCGGACGGCCGCAAGCACAACGCCGGGGCTTTCGCCGGCTCCCACGACCCGTACGACATCGGTCCCAAGAACGAGATCGGCGACAAGATCAGGGCGCTGCTCTCCCACATCTACGTCTTCCGGCACCGGGGGAAGGCCCTCGCCAAGCGGTGCCTGGAGTTCCTCGACCTCGACTCCAACGACGCCGAGATGATCAAGCTGATTACGGAGAACCTGTCACCGATCAACCTCAGCGACATCGACCGGCTGCTTCGCGCGGGCGAATGCCTGTACCGGGACCTGCGCAAGCGCATCGGTGCGATGAAGGTCCTGATTCCCGCTGACGAGGCGGCGGCTGACGCGATCCACACCACGCCCGGTCAGAACGACCCGGGGCTCGAGCAGTTCGCCGAGGTGACGGCATGAGCCGAGCCACCACGGCCAGGCCGAGGTCGGTCCGGCCGGGCAAGCGCCGGGTCTGGATGTTCGCGGTTCCGCTCGCCGTCTTCCTCGCCTTCGTGGCGGCGATGGCGTGGGCCGACCCGAAGGTCCCGACCCCGACTAACGGCCCGTCACCGAAGCCGCCCGGATCCAGCGCCACACCCCAGCCCGGGCCGGACAAGCCGAGTCCCAGCCCCGTGCCGCCGACGACGCCACCGACGGGCCCGACCTGGACACCGGAGCCGGGCCTGTCGCCCGCGCCGCCGGACCCGGGCGGCAAGCCCGTGGTTGACCTGGGACAGCCGCCCAAGGACGGCAGCGACGGTCTGCTGCAGCCCTTCAACGTCGCCGACCGGTTCGGTGTACCGATCTCCGCGTACACCGTCGAGAGCGACACCGGCGACTGGGACGACATCGACCTGAAGATCTGGAACATCCTCGCCATCATCTTCTTCAGCATCGCCAAGTGGGTGGTCGGCTTCGCGTGCTGGTTCATCAAGTGGGCGCTCGAGTTTGGGCTTGCGGGGATCCTCGTGAAGCCGGTCGAGGGGATCGCCAGCACCATCCGGGACCAGGTGATCAACCGACTCGGTCTGCCCGGCCTCTTCCTCACCATTGCCGCGTTGTTCGCCGGCTACCAGATCATGTTCCGCAACCGCAGCCGCGGCTTCGCCGAGGCCGGCCTGTCGCTGGTGATCGCGGCCGTCGCCACGACGCTGCTGCTGTCCCCGGCCCAGGTGCTCCTCGGCACTGCGAAGGACCTGCCCCAGCAGGGCTCGACGATGCTGATGTCGGACGGCGGAGTCCTGGGCAGCGCCAAGGACCTCAGTCTGCAGGTCTCGTCGCTCGTACTCACCAAGGACCCGAGCAAGGTCCAGGCGAACCCGGAGACCGTCAGCAAGCCCATCAAGGACGCCCTGGTCGACGCGCTCATCGTGAAGCCGACCCAGCTCATGTTGTACGGCAGGACCTTCGAGGGCGCCTGCGCGGAGGCCTTCGGGAAGTTCAAGGTCGTCCAGTACAACTACAACCAGATGGGCCTCAACATGTGGGAGGCCGGCCGGGCCAGCCCTGGGGGCGGCTCGACCTACCTCGACCAGCTCACCCATGCCGGCAAGGAGCTCGATAGCACCTGCAAGGCGGGAGGCGTGAACCTCAGCGCGAAGAAGGCGTCGGCCGACCTCGCATTCTCCGCCCTTTTCATCGCCATCGCGGCGGTGATCATCGCCGTGCTCCTCGTCCTGGTGACCGGCGGATTCCTCATCGCACAAGGCTGGGTCGCCTTCGAAGCCATCCGTGGGCACTGGGCGCTGTGCGTGGGCATCCTTCCCGGAGGAGGCCGCGCCACCCTCTGGCGCTGGTTCTCCGCCATCTTCAGAGCCATCCTCGGCGTGGTCCTGGCGGTCCTCTCCCTCGCCATCTTCATCCTGATCATCCTGGCGCTGATCGACGCGAACACCGGCAAGGTGCTGGCGGTGAAGTTCATCGCGATCGACCTCACCGCGATCGCAGGCCTGGCAGGACACAAGAAGATCAAGGAGACGGCCCGTCAGGTCGCCGTCCAGGTAAACCGCCGCCTGGCCAACGCCAAGATCGGCGGATCCAGGAACTCCGTGTTCGCCAGCCCGGGCCGCTACGCCGAGACCGCGCCGAGCCTCAAGCAGGTCTGGAACGACGCGAAGGGAGAAACCCGCAAGGTCACCGCCCCCATCGGCAAGGCTGGCCGTACGGCGAGGGACCTGTGGGTCGGGCCGCCTCAGCGCCGGGGCAAGGGCGGCAAGCTGCGCACCGCGGCACGGATCGCCACCAACGCCGCCGTCGTCGCGGGCACCGGCGGCACGGCAGCCGCGGCCAAGGTCGCTGCGCAGGGCGCCGCGAAGCAGGTGCTGAAGAAGCGTCTAGCGACAGCTGCAGTGAACAGGATGAGCCAGACGCGCGGGGGCCGGGCCACCATGGCCACGGGCAAGGCCGCAGCGGCGACCGCCAAGTACGGCTGGAAGGCCGGCAAGTTTGCGGTCTACGCGACCGCTGGCGCGCCGGTCAGCGTGCCCCGCGGTGTCAAGGCCGCCAAGCGGGGAGCAACTGCAGCCGGTGCCCGTACGACGAAGGTGTATGACGACCTTCTGGCCGCGCAGAAGCGCGCTGGGGCACGGGTCTCCACCAAGGCCGCCGAGACGAAGGCCTTCTTTAAGGAGGGCAACGACAATCTCGCCTCCGGCGCCCGCTACATCGGCAGGCAGGGGGCCTACATCCAGCTCGGACTCGCCAAGCCGATGAGGCCCGCCACCGATGGCGCACCCCCCAAGCCGCGCGCCGTCGCCTCCGCCCCGCAGGTGCCGGGCGGCCCCGCAGCCCAGGCCAGCGGCATCACGCCGCGGTCCGCCGCAGCCACCCCTGCTCCCGGGAGCGCGGCCGCCGTTCCCACCGGGCTCGCCGCGTCGTCGGTTGAGACAGCGAGCGAAGCGCCCACAACGGCGAAGGCCCCGTCGAAGCCCGTCCCGCCCTCGGACAGCGGTCCGGGGAGCACCGGGCCCACTGCGGTGCCACCGCGCCGGATCCACCGAGCGGCCCGGCCGGCTGGTCCCCTGGCGCCGAGTGGCCCCGACGGCGCCGTCGACGAGGACCCCTCCGACGGCGAGTAGCACCAACCAGGGCCGGCCACTCAACGGCCGGCCCCTGCGGACCCCTAATCGCTGCCCAACACCCGCCCTGAAGGGGGCCTCGTATGTCCATTCCCGCCCGGAAGCGGCACACCCGTCTCGGGACCACGGCCCTCTTCGCAGCGTCCGCGCTCCTTGCCTGCCTCGGAATCGCCCTGCTGAGCGCCGGCCCGGAAGCACCATGCGCGCACTCGCACTCCGCCCGGTCCGCCGCCGCATCACCGGCCGCAGATCCGCAGAACCGGCCCTCGGCAGCACCCACCCCCAGCCTCACTGCGACCGCGCAGCACAGCGCCGGGACTGCATCCCTCTCGGCCCAACCCAGCGACAGTGCC
Source organism: Kitasatospora sp. NPDC004240 (assembly GCF_053603215.1). Lineage (NCBI taxonomy): Bacteria > Bacillati > Actinomycetota > Actinomycetes > Kitasatosporales > Streptomycetaceae > Kitasatospora > Kitasatospora sp. NPDC004240. Next base: position 24,800 of record NZ_JBSGFD010000069.1, read on the forward strand.
GGGCACCAGAACGTCCAGCTGCCGGAGCCGGTGACCGAGGCCGCGCGCCGGTTCACCCTCGCCTGGGCCATGCACGACGCCCGCACCGGCGCCGACTCTTCGTTCCAGGACGCGGTCAGGCGCGCTGCGGCATACACCGCCCCTGACCTCGCCGCCGAACTGGCCGCTGGCAGGCCGGGCGCCGACCGGGTGTGGGAGCAGTGGCGGGCGCACCAGACCCGTGTCACTGCCGAGGTCATCGGGGTCACCATCCCCGACGGCGCCCCGGATCCGACCCTGACCCGGGCCCTGGTCAGGATCCACTACCGCCTCACCGTCGCCCCCAGCGACGCACCACCGACCACTACGGAGGAGCAGGTGGCCCTGGAGCTGCGCCGCGGGACCGACGGAACGTGGCGCGTCACCGCGCTGCCCAACGCCTGAGCGGGGGATACGCAGTGAAGAAGTGGGTTCTCATTGCCCTGGCACCGGTGATTGCATTCTTTCTCGTGGTCGTCGCCATCACGCTGGCTGTCGCCACCGCCGTCGGCAACGACAACACCAACAAGCCCGGGGGCGGGAACGGCCCTGGTGGTGGGATCAATGCCACGGCGCCGGTGCCGGATTGGCTTCGGACGCTCATTGCGGACGCCGTCGCGCAGCACGGGTGTCCCCAGCTCACGCCGTCCCTGCTTGCAGCGCAGCTCTACCAGGAGTCCCGCTTCGATCCCAGGGCGGTCTCGCCAGGGGTCGGTGCCCAGGGTATTGCCCAGTTCATGCCCGGTACCTGGGCCACCCAGGGCATCGACGGGAACGGCGACCACAAGAAGGACCCGTTCGAACCGGCCGACGCCGTACCCGCGGCAGCCGCCTACGACTGCTCGCTCGCCAAGGACGTCAAGGACGTCCCGGGCGATCCGGCGGACAACATGCTTGCCGCATACAACGCCGGCCCCGGCGCGGTCACGAAGCACAACGGCGTGCCACCGTTCGCCGAGACCCGGGACTACGTCCGGGAGATCCGCGCCCTTGCCACCCAGTGGGCCGCTGGCCTCGACGGCGGCGTGCCCCTGCCCACCGGATCCGACGGCGCATCACGGGCGATCGCTGCCGCACAGACCGCCATGAACACGCCCTACCAGTGGGGTGGAAACTGCCGCAGCCCCTACCGCGGGTCTGACGGGTGCGACTGCTCCAGCCTGGTCCAGATGGCCTGGGCAGCGGCGGGCGTCAGCCTGCCTCGAACCACCTATGACCAGGTCAACTCGGGCACCGCGGTCCGGTCCGTGTCCGAACTGCGCCCCGGCGACCTCCTCTTCTCGCGCGGGACCGCCACCCGGCCGGAACACGTCGGGATGTACATCGGCAACAACCAGGTCATCGAAGCCCCACGAACCGGCCTCAACGTGCGCATTCACTCCTTCGCCGAGTGGCAGCCGAACATCCTCGCCATGCGGCACATCGGGTAGCCGCCATGGAGGGCCGCCTGTCGCCGGCGGCCCTCCCGTAGCACGGGCCAGCAAGAACTCTGCTCTTGCATGTCACACGGACCGGCATTTCCAGACCTGTATTGGGCGTCCGCATTCGATCGACACCCACCAGGAGGCCGTCATGCCGCTCCACCATCCGCACGTCCTCGCGACCCGCCCCGTGTGCGGGGGCGGGCGATGACCACCAGCGACGTCGTCGACAGCGTCCTTTCAGCGGCCACCAGCATCCCCCAGTACGCCCAGGTGGCCGCGACGTGGTCGGCAGGCAACCTGTGGTGGGTCGCCCTCGTGACCGTCACGGTCGTACTCGGCTTCCACACCCTCCAACGCCTGATGAGCCGCAAGACCCTGCGCGGCCGTCAGGCCTTCGATGTCCTGCCCACCACCGGCTTCGACCCCGTGCTGGAGGACGTCCTCCGCTTCGCCAGGCAGCTCGCCCAGGCGCAGCGCAGCACCTCCAGGTGGGCGCTGCTGCCGACGTACGGCTCCGCGATGCGAGTGCGCCTGATGTCCGACGGTGGGCCGCTCACCCTGCGTGTCGAAGGGCCCGCTCGGGCGGCTGCGGTGCTGCGGCACCAGGGCTACGCCCAGTGCGAGCTTCGGGCCGTCGCGGATGACGCCGCCGCGCCGGAGCGGCCGCAGATCCTCCTGGGCGCCCGCCGCCGCGCCGCCGAGGCCGCCGGAGGCGCGGCCGCCCCCGCCGGCGCCGTCCGGGCCGCGGCCTGACCCGACGAGAGCAGAGAACACGATGACTTCCCCTTCAGACTCCGCCGCAAGCCCCACCAAGAAGGCTCAGCCCGACCGCCCCGAGACGCGGCACGTGGCCCGGGCCGAGCTGGCCCTGGCACTGCCCGACCATCTGGCCCTGCGTGAGATGCCCCTGCGCCCCGACCCGCTCGAGGCCCTCGCTGCCGCCGTCGCCGACATTCGCACCAACCTGCACGAGCGGGCCGACGTCGTGCTGGACCTCGTGCCCGTGGCCCCAGGCAAGGTCTCGCGCAAGCGGAACCAGCTCCTAGCCACCGCCCGGCGCCGCCCGCACGACATGCCGGCCATCCCAGGGCTGCCGCAGTACGGCGGTCGCGGATTCAGCCTCGAGCGGCTCTCGTCGATCGGGGCGGAGATCGCCGCCGAGATGCGAGGTGCCCACGCCCAGCGGCCCCAGGCGCGTGGCGGGAGTCACCGGCAGGTGCGCACCACCGACATGAAGGCCGCCATGGGCAAGCTCCTGCCCGGCGTCGATCCCGTCTTCGACCTCCAACTGCTCATCCGTACCTCCTCCACGGATCCCCACCGGCCCCGGCTGCTCCTGGAGCAGGTCCTGGCCGCACTTGAGGGCTGGGCCGGCGACAACTACCTGCGCCCGATTGGCCTCAACCTCGGCGTCACCCGGCTGCGTTCGGACAACGCGCTGTACCGGCGCCACTTCGACCACCGCTTCGAGACCGGTGCATTCGCGCCCCGCAAGCACGGTTGGGTCACCGGAGTGGAGATCGCCGGCCTGCTCAAGCCGCCGACGCGCCACAACTCGGCGGCTAACGTCGCCCGCTCCGGCGGCGTGGTCCCGCCGCCTCCTCCACAGCTGGCGACATGGAACGGCCAGCCCGATCTGCTGCCGCTCGGCTGGGTCCCGAAGCCCGGCGGCGGCGAGCGTCTGGCCGGCGCCCCGCTGCGTTACCTGCTGTTCGGCCTGTTCCTCGGCAAGGCCGGCCACGGCAAGACCGAGATGTCACTGGTTCAGGCCATCGCGCTGGCCCACAACGGGCACGGCATCCTCTTCCTGGACCCTCACGGCGACGGCTGGCAGCGCGCCCGCCCGTACCTGGCTCACCGTGAGCTCGCACCCCGGATCTGGGAGATCGACCTGACCTCGCCGGACCTGGATGCGATGGCCGCGTCCTGGAACCCCCTGTCGATGCAGAACCGGCGCGAGGACGACATCCCGGACATCGTCCAGTACATCGTCACGGGCTTCAGCAGCGCCCTGAACTGGTCCGATTCCGCGGGGCGCGCGAAGACCATCCTCACCCGGTCCGTCGAGTCCCTGGCCGAGCTGTCCTGGTTGCTGTCGCGCGCTGGCCGGGCCGACGTGGCGCCGACGATCTTCCAGATCCGGACGATCCTCACGGACGAGGTCTGGCGCGACGCCGTCGTGCCTCACCTGTCGAAGAACCTGCGGGACTTCTGGTCGAAGACCTACCCGAAGTACAGCAACGAGGCGACGCCGGTCGTCACCAACATCATCGAGCGCCTCGACAGCAGCAACGCCATCAAGGCGTTCCTCGGCTCCTCGCTGTCGACGTACGACATCCGCACCGCCATGGACGAGGGCAAGATCGTCTTCATCTGCCCGTCCGGAACCGGCGACACCGACCGAATCGTCTCGTGCCTGCTGATCTACGACCTCTTCCGCGCCGGCCTGTCCCGGCGCGACATGCCGGTGGCCGCGCGCAAGGACTTCTATGCCTTCGTGGACGAGCTGACCGCAGTCGACGGCGCGAGCAAGGGCACCCTGGCTGCCATCGCCGAGCAGCTGAGGAAGTTCCGCGTGAAGCTGCTCGCAATGACCCAGATGGCTCAGCGCCTGACACCCACGACCAGGCAGGGCTTGCTACAGAACCTGTCGGTCCTGTCCACGACCGCCAGCGACATCGACGAGGCGCAGCTGGTCACGCGCCGCTGGGGCAAGAAGGTCGACCCCGACACGATCACCCAGCTCCGGCCGTACCACTACGTGATGTCCGTGACCCTGGGCGACGGGCGCACCGACCCGTTCCGGGTCCGCGGGGCCAGCGTGGAAGACCTGTACGCCGACTACCACCGGCCCGATGACCTGCCGAAGCTCACGGCGTCCGTCGACCAGAACCTGAGCCGGCGTTCGGTCCGGGAGATTCTCGCGGACCTGCGCAGACTCGACACTCGCATCGTCCACGCCCTGGCTCAGACTCCGGTCCACTACGCCGAGGACGAGGACCTCGACGTCGGCGCGCCGGTCGCCGGGGCGCCCTCCGACGCCGCGCCGCCGGCCAAGGTCCGGATCAGCAAGGACCCCGGGCCCGTTCTCAGCGGCCCGGAGGAAGAGGCGCCCGACTCGGACGAGCCGCCGGTGGACATGGAAGACCCCGGCACGCCGGAGGTGAGCTTCGCGTGACCGTCATGGAAACGCAGGCGCACGCTCCTGCACAGCGCACCAGCTTCCAGGCCCTGGCCAGCCAGGTTCTCACCGCGCTGTACCAGCACCGGGTGATGTCCACCGATCAACTGCACCGGCTGCTGCTGCCCGGGGCCAACACGCCCAAGTACCTCCAGGGGCAGCTTCGCGGGCTCCGCGAGGCCGGACTCGTCCAGCACATGCATGCCCGTCGTTTGCAGCGGTCGGGAGAGATCGGCTACCGCCGGCCCCCGCGCAAGGCCCCCTACCTGTGGTTTCTCACCGAAGCCGGAGCGGAATCGGTGGAGGCAGGTGGCGAAGTGGAGCCGCGCCCGTACCGAGTCACGCCGGAGTCGGTGGCCGGCACCCGGCAGTGGCACACGATGGCCGTCAACGAGACCGGGATCGCCTTCACCCGGCACGCGGCCCGGCTCGGGCACGAGTGCGGACCCCTGGACTGGGTTCCCGAGGTCGCCCACCGCATCCGGGACGGGCAGCGCCGCTTCGAGGACGACCACGTCATCACGGACTCCGTGCTGCGCTACGTCGACGTGCGGCGCGGGAGGCGGACCATGCTGACGCTGTTCATCGAGGTCGACCGGGCCACCATGACCACGGCGCGGCTGGCGGCGAAGCTGGCTGCCTACGGCCGGCTGTACGAGTACGTGCCGCAGCACCCGGACCGGGCCCGCCGCTCGGCCGCGTCGACCCGCCCGGCCTGGCAGTACAGCTACCCGGTCTTCCCGCGGCTGCTGGTGGTCCTCGATGGCGATCCGTCCGCCACCCTTCAGGATCGCCTGGCGACGCGGACCGAGGACCTGTACGCCCTCACCAAGACGGATCCGCGGTTGGCCCGACTTGCCGGCCACCTGTCCATCGGCGTGACCACGCTGCGCCTGCTCCAGGAGCGAGGCCCGTTCGAACCGATCTTCACTCCCATGCTGAAGGGCACGCCGGAGAACCGACTGCCACTGACCGACCTGTACCTCAAGCCCCACACGCCGAGCGGACTTCCTGCGGGGAGCCCGGCGACGGCGGGCGGGCCGCACAGCGGAGGACACACCACGCCATGAGCATCGCCTTGGAGGAGCAGGCGCCGTCCCAGGGCGCCAACATGATCCAGCTGGCCGAAATCCTGCAGCGCAGCACGAAGCTGCGGCAGCGTCGCTTCGAGATGCTGCCGCTGCGCGGGCCCGGTTCGGCGTTCACCGAGCGGACCGGCCGTCAGCCAGGTGATGCCACCGCACCGGCGGAGCTGTCCGACCTCATCTCCTCGATGTCGGTCATCGGCATGCTGGAGCCGGTTCTCGCCGAGGAGATCACCGTCGCCGGCCGGGCTCCGACCATCCGGCTGGTCACCGGTGAACGGAGGCTGCGCGCCATGCGCTGGGGCGCGCAGCACCTGCCGGACAACCCCCACTTCGCGGGGCTGCCGGCCGTGATCTGCCCGGGACCGTTGTCGGACGAAGAACGTCACATGTGGAGGTTCATCGAGAATTTCGCCCGCGAAGGGTTGCGGCCCGGCGAGCAGGCTGCAGCGCTGATGTACCAGCGGTGCGCCGTTCTGGTGGGTAAGCTCCTACGGGCTGGCCGGCCCGTTCCCGCCGAGATCTACGCGATCCCGGACTCGGTGGAGCGATTCAAGGCACTGGAGAAGATCCGCGGCAACGACCAGTCGTGCGCGGCCCCCTGGTCGGAGGTCCTCACCCGTCTCGGCCTGCAGCTCACCGAGCGCAAGGCCACCGAACTGGTACGGGCCTTCAGGGAGCTGCCGCGGGAGCTCACCGGTGAGATGGATGAGGCCGCGATCCGCCTCAACACCAGGATCCGGTTCGCCGAGCTGCGTCGCGGCCGCGAGGACGCCGCCTCGGAGATCTGGGCCGCACTGAAGGGCAGTCACCGCCTGCACCTCCTGCCCAGCGCGGTGGACATCGGCCTCACCTCTCCGGAGCTGGCCCCGGAGCAGGTCATCGACGCCGCCGAGGGCCGGCAGGACCAGGCGAACGCCGCACGCCGTGCCAAGCTCAGCCGCGTTCCCGACCCCGTTGCGGAACCTGACGACGACGAAGCCGGCGGTCCCGAGGAGCACCAGGCGCCCTGGCCGTCTGCCGCCCCGGTCATCGCATCCGACAACCAGCCCCCCGGTGTCTCCTCGTCGGCCGCCGACGAGGAGGAGGGCCTGGAGGAGCCCGCCCGGCCGGCGGAAGCGCCAGCGACGCCGGTCGCGGACCCGCAGGTGGTGCGCACCGCGCTGGACGGCCTCCGCGGCCTGCTGGCCGAACTGCGTTCTGGCCGGCGCATCGGCCGCTACGACCTGGGCTCGCTTCGCCTGACGCTGCGCGAGCTCGAGGGCACCCTCGCCTCCGACATCACCCACATCGACTCTTCCGAAGAAAGCGAGCACGCCGCATGACCACGGTCTCCCTCCCGATGCCCGGCGTCGGACTTCCCCTGCCCGGGCGCGGCTGCGACTGCCGCTCGTGCGCCTTCTGGGCCGGACCGGACGGCCGCGGCGGCCCTGCGACCATCGAGCCGCTGTGCTCCGGGTCCAACGCCGACTGCTCGTACTGCGGTTGCTCCGCCACCGAGGCCGGCTCGCCGAGCGGGGCATGCGGCGGGTGCCCGATCCGCTGCGGCTCGCGAACCGACATCGCGCAGTGGATGGCCGACGTAGGCGGCACGCTCGCCTTCGACGACATCGTCATCGAAGGCGAGCTGCCCGACCTGCCGGCCTTCATCCCCATGACCGACGGATCGGCCATCACCCAGCTGGACGCCAGTCTGCGCTGGCCGGCCTACGCGGTAGGGATGCGGCGGGTGTTCTCGCCCGATACTCACACGATCTACCCGAGGTTCGCCAGCAAGCAGGCCCGCGACGTGCTCGCCCTGCGCGACGGGCAGAAGGCCGTCCTCGTCGGATACGGCGAGGATCCCCTCGTCGAAGCCTTCTGGACCTACCGCAAGCGCGACGGCCTGGTAGAGGAGATCGCCTCCCAGGGCTGGAACCTGATCCTCGCCCCCAACTACTCGATCTACGGCAACTGGCCTCGCACCGAGCACCTGCTCAACATGCGCCGCTGCCTGCTGATCTGCCAGGAGTTCGCCGACGCCGGCGTCGCCGCCGTCCCCAACCTCTACTGGTTCCGGCTGGAGGACCTGAAGAGGTACACCGCGTGGATCGAGGACGCGCCGCCGCCCGCGATCGCCATCAACCTGCAGACCGTGCGCGAGAACGTCAACTGGGACTCCTGGGCGCGGCCGGGCTTGTACTGGCTCGCCGAGACCCTGCCCGGGGACATACCTATCATCCTGACCGGGCTGTCCCGGACCGACCGGATCGCCGAGGTGGTCTCGCTCTTCGGCACCCGCGTGACACTGGTCAGCCAGAACCCCCACCAGTACGCGCTGCACGGGGCGATCATGACCGCCAACGGGCGCGAGGACGTCCATGCCCGGCCGGCCGACGCCTTCGCCTCCACGGTGCGCTACATGGCCTCCCTGCTGCCCGCCCGGTGATCCGCGCCAGAAATCTGCCGCCTTCGTGTCACACGGAACCCCCTTCCGGCACCTGTATGGGTCGAACACCACGAAGGAGAAGGGGGTCCTCATGCCGTCACCGACCGCGCCGACGGCGCTGCTCGCCAACGCTCCCGCCCCGGGAGCCCAGGGGCGGGACATCGTTCCTGCCTGGCTCGCCGGCATTGCCGCCGCGGGCGGACCCATCGAGCCGTTCCGTCTGATCGCCGACCAGCTGCGCCGGGAGATCAAGGCCGGCGCCCCGGCGCCGGGAACCCGGCTGCCCTCCGCCCGGCAACTGCAGCAGCGCTTCGAGGTAGCCAGCTCAACCGTCCAGGGCGCCCTAGCGGTGCTCAAGCGCGAAGGACTGGTCTACTCCGTCCAGGGGCGCGGCAGCTACGTCAGTCACACGGCCGCGACCACCGAGGCCTCCTTGAGCGCGCACTCGTCGGGGCCGCTGCCGCGCCGCACCGCTTCCACCATCACCGACGACGAGCTCAGCCAGTTGTACGAGCGCCTCGCCGAGCTCGAGAGTCGCGTCGCGGCCATCGAGGCCCGGAAGGAGGCAAAGGCATGACCCAGCCCATACCCCCGGTCGCCTCCCCGTCCTCGTCGTGGTCCGTGTGGGTCCTAACGGTCTGGCACCCCGTCCTCGGCCTCCCGGTCGAGCCGGTCGCCGTCCTGGCCCGCGACAGCTCCCTCGACGCCACGCCCATGCAGCACCTCGTGTGGGTGCCGCTGGTGTACGACGACGCCGGCCCCTGGCGCGAGCGGCTGGCCGAAGGCGTCACGGACGAGCGCATCGCCGTGTGGGAGGCCGAGTCCGGCACCTGCCACATCGCTCGGGTGCCGGTCCCCGATGAGGCCGTCGACTTGCGACATGCCGCGGAGCTTGTCCTCGACCAGCTGCTCGCCGAGGTCATTCCGGTTCTGCCGACAAGGGCAGGTGCGTGATGGGCACGAACTCGAAGAGCAGCCACGCCTCCTACGCCATCGCGCCCAGCGACGTCGCGGTTCTCCAGGAGCACGCGGAGTTGGCCGCACCGGCCGCGTCAGAACCGCTGGCCGGGCCGCAGCTGAGCGATGAGGCGGTGGAGGCCAAGGCCCAGCTGATGGCGGCGATGGAGAACCTGGAGACCCTCGCGGCCGGCGGCGACTACCCGCTGGGCGGTGAGGACCCCTTGCCCGACGATCCGGTCGAGCGCTACGAGCTGTTCGCCCAGCAGATCCAGGACGCCCGCGAGGCGATCGAGAAGCTGAAGGAGCAAGGCCTCTCCGGGGACGAGATCAAGGCTCAGCTCGATGAACTGCGTGCGCAGTCTCTCGCCTACCTCACCCAGCTCGAGCCCGAGGAGCTGCAGCAGATCGCGGCCGCGAAGGGCTTCGAGCACCCCACGCTCGTCGGGCTGTCCGGGAAGGCGCAGCACCCGCTGGTGCACTGGCTGGACCCGTACTACGGCGATGGCATCGCGTCCAAGAACAAGATCCAGGCCGCCGCGCTCAAGCGCTACGAGCAGTTGCTCGCCGGCGAGTCCATCGGCGGGATGACCTTGGCCGACCTGCACCAGATGGAGGGCACCCCGGTTCCCTCGTCGGCGCCGGACGGGATGTGGGCTGCCACCCCCGAGCAGGTGGATGCCGCGGAGAAGGCCTGGTCTGCGGCCAGCCAGGCCGCAGCGGACGCCAAGGGGGTTCTGAGCAGCGAGCAGCTGAAGAACCTCCTCGACTTCGAGAAGCACCTGCTGACCGCGCACAACCCGGACATGCCCGGCCTGGAGAAGCTCCAGAACGGGGTGAAGGTGTGGACCGGCGACCCGCTGGCGATCGCCAAGATCAACTCGGGCACAGTCATCCCCTTGGTGAAGGACTCCCTGGCCGCCGGAGAGATGACGCTGACGGAGGCTCAGCATCTCAAGCCTCTGGAGCTCGTCGCTCTGATGCGCGCCGGTACCTCCGAGATCGAGAAGGAGCACCTGAAGGCGCTCGCCCAGGCGCGCAAGGACCAGCTGGTCGCCCTCGACAATGCCCACTGGGTCCACAAGGAGGGCAAACCGGACATCCACTCCGAGCTGAGCCTTCCGGATCTCGCCGGGGGCCCGGAGGCCGCGGCCAAGGTGGCTGAGTGGGCGAAGACCACCGGTGAACTGCACTCGCTGCAGCAACAGGCACAGGGCTGGATCCACGAGACGCTCCAGTCGTCCGACATCTCGATGGGCAACCCCGGGCTGCTCACCTCCCACCAGGTCGACCCGAAGGCGCTGACGACCGAGTTCAACACCTGGGCGAAGCAGCAGAAGCTGGCGGATCTGCGCGGTGTCGCCGAGCAGCTCGGCATGCCGAACGCAGACAAGGCGACCCGCGCGAACCTGCAGAGTTACATCGCGGCCAGCTTCAACCCTGCCCTGGACGCGCAGGCGATCGTCTCCAAGGTCGATGCCGCGGCCGAGAAGAAGGCCGCGGCGCAGACCGCGCCCACCGCCGTCGGCGGATCCGGCCTTGCGTCGCCGGCGGCGGTGCAGGCGCTGGCAAGCACGCTACCGGGCGCCGCGGCGCCGTCGACCGGGACCGGGCTGACCGCGGAGGCGAAGGTGGCTGCCGCCATCCAGATGGGGGCGAGCCCGGAGCAGGCGCAGAAGCTCGTCCAGGCGGCCCCTGCGGCCAAGCCGGTGCCCAAGGCGCCGGCGAAGCCGGCGATCCCGGGGTCTTTCAACGCCAAGGTCCAGGCGCTGGTGGCCAGCCTCCAGCAGGCCAAGGCGACCGCGCAGGACGTGCCGGCCAGGATCGACCCGGCCGTCGTCGGCTCGTGGTCCTTCGGTCCCGGCCAGGCAGCGCACCTCGGCGGAACCTATCCGAAGACCGTACACAGCGCTCCTGACGGGTCGACCTGGCTGTTCAAGACCGACCACAACGGGGGCAGCGCGATCGCGCACGCCGAGGCGGCCGCTTCCGACGTCCTGGCCCGAGGCGGTCTGCCAGCGGTGCCGGTGTACGTGAAGAACATCGAAGGGAAAGCCGGCACCATCCAGCCGATGCTGAAGGGGGCGACCCAGTTCTCCGCCGCGCCGAAGAGCTGGTCACAGGCCGACGTGGACGCGATCGTCCGCTCGCATGTGGGCTCGTGGCTGATCGGCGACCACGACGGCCACCAGGGCAACGTGCTGCGGACCGCATCCGGCGGATTCCTGCCGATCGACCGGGGCCAGGCCTTCAAGCACTACGGGCAGGACAAGCTCTCGGTCGGCTACGCGCCGTCCGGCGGAGGCTCCTTCGACCCGCTGCACCAGAAGCTGTACCAGGCTTCCCTTGCCGGCGGGCTGGCCGACGGAGTCAAGATCAACCCCGCCGTCGTCCACCCGATCATCAAGAACTTCGAGGCGATCCCGGACTCGCAGTGGCGCGCGATGCTGCACTCCACCGCACACGAAGGCGCCAAGGCCGGCGTCCACTGGGTGTCGGCCATGCGAAAGGCGGCCGCCAAGAAGCACGGAATCGCCGCATCCCAGGTCACTCAGTCACAGATCGCGGACGCGTTCCTCGACCACGCCGTAGAGCGCAAGCAGCGTCTGCGTGAGGACTTCTCCGCCTTCCTCGTCAAGGAGCTGAAGATGCCGTCCGCGGCCTCGCTGAAGCACGGAGCTAACTGATGGGAACCAACTCAAAGAGCAGCCACTCCTCCTATGCCGTCGCGCCCACCGTGGCGGTCGAGAGTCCGGCTGCCCCGGTCGGCCTCGGCGATCCTCCTGTCGCGTCGGCCACGGCTCTCACCGAGTCCGATCTGGCGCTGCTGCAGGCGGTGGCGTCCGAGCTCGACCCGGCGGCGTCACCGGAGCTGTCGCCCGAGCCTGGGATTGGGGCGGCCGCCGACTCGGAGACGGCGTTCGGCAGCGAGGGGGCCAGCGGCTCGACCGGTGATCCAGCCGAGCAGGCGGTTCTCGAGCCGGCGGCCGCGGAGGCCGACACCGACCAGACCGCCAGCACAAAGGTCGAGCCGCAGACTGTCGAAGTCGTCGACGCCGCGGAAGGCGTCGACGTTGCGCAGGGAGCCGAGCCCGAACCCGAGGAGGAGGAGGAGGAGGGCGACCCGCCGCTGACGCCGGTTCCCCACGCGCCGCCGGTCGGGCTCGCCACCGGCGTGCCCATCCTGGTCGGAGGCGAGGACTTCCTCCACTCTCAGGCCACGCTGGTCGCCTACCAGTCGACGGACGGGCCCCGGGAGGTGCTCCTCGCCCATGTCAGCGAGGAAGCCGAGGGCAAGCTGCTCGAAGCCCTCACGGTCGCAGGCACCAAGATGGTCGACGTCGAGGTCGAGGAGAAGGTCAACGAGCGCCTCCCCCTGGACAAGAACCTGCAGCTCGCGGAGCTCGTCACGGCAGCGACAACGTCGGTGCAGCACAAGCTCAAGAGCTCCTCGCCGATGTCCGAGGCGTCCATCCAGAAGCACCAGAAGGCCCTCGACGCGGTCCAGAACGTCCTCAACACCCCCGGCCTCTCGGACGACGAGAAGGTTATGGCCCAGTACTACCTGGACCAGGTCAACCTCATCGGCGAGAAGATCAACAACGGCGGCGCACCCATGCCGCACTTCGCCCCGCACGGCCACGAGGTCACCAAGATGGTGACCAAGCAGATCCCGGCACCCTCCGAGGACCCCGAGCCCGGGACGTTGGCTGCACAGCTGCGCGACGCCAGCCGCATCAACGCGACGCTCAACCCGCAAACCGGCGAGACCTCCTGGGACGGCCAGAAGCGCAGCTCGGCGAACGGCAAGGAGTACGCGATCGAGCTCGGCGACGGCTGGAGCGCCGTCTACCGGCCGTACGCGGCCAACGACCCGAACAGCACCGACTTCTCGATGCGCGGCCAGCTCGAGGTCCACGCGCCAGTAGGGGCCGGGCACGGAGGGGAGCTCGTCGAGCGCCTGGAGCAGCTGCACCTCGTCAACAAGCCGATGACCGCGGCCGAGGGCGAGTGGACGTATCTGACCAACAACATCACCGCCCAGGGGCTCGGAGACTCAGCCGGCATGAAGGAGGCGATCAGCACCGCCAAGGGGATGGAGGACCTGCAGGTGCAGGAGCTCGTCCACCAGCGTGCCGAGTCGTTGATCGGCCTGAGTGAGGACGAGCTCCACTACCAGGTCAAGCGTATCCAGCTCGAGGCCGCGCAGACCGCCCTGCCGAAGAAGGTGGCGGTGCTGCGGGAGGCGGTCGCCAAGGCCACAGGCTTCGAGGGCGGGGACGCGCTGGCGGCCAGCGCCGGCTACCACCCGGTCCCGACCGCGTCCGGAGGCTGGCTAACGTGGTCACGATTCGACGTCACCGGCCAGGCTGACAAGATCAAGGAGGCCTTCTCCGGGAAGTCCCTGACTCACAGCATCGGAAGCGGCAGCATGCTCGACGTGTTCAGCACCGGAGTTCTGGCCTCCACCGAGAAGCGTGCGGTGATGGGAATCGGCGGCGGGATCGGCATGTCGGAGGGGCAGGACAAGAAGACCGGCGGCGCCAACTCCGTCTTCCTCCGCGTCTCGAGCACCTCCTCGGCGGGGTTCGGGGGACATCTGGTCTGGGACAACCCGTCCGTCCTGATGGGCCGGTCGGACTACTACGCCTACAACAGCGACCAGTACGGCGTCAGCCCGGACAAGAAGAAGGTTAGCGGGCTCACCCGCGACCCCATGAAGATCGCCACGCACACGGCGTCGGGCAACGAGATCATGTTCCGTGACGGGATCGACCTGCTCGGAGCCGAGGCTCCCAGCCGCATCATGTGCAACGGCCAGGGCGAACGCGCCAGCCTCCTGGAGAACTTCAAGGCCCGCGGCATCACCCACCTGGGCGGCAAGGCTGTCGAAGATGTGGTCCAGAGTGCCTACTGACCTGCACCATTTGACCCCACATCAGCAAGGAGTCCCGATCATGTCCACATCCACACCCGCTTGGACGGACCGCTTCGCCACGCTGCTCGCTGGCGAACACGCCGCGAGCGGCGACCCGGTCGACGCCGGTGCGCAGCTCGTCGTCACGGATCCCGATGGCACTGAGGTGTTCCGTCAGGGCCTGGCGCGCCACCATCGCGCCGATGATGAGGATGATCACCTGATATGGGTGCGGCCGCTTGTCGGCGGATCCGAAGCCCCGGACCTCGGCTGGGTGTTCAACCTGAATGTGGCCCGGCGCCGGGCGCTGCGCTGGAGGAACGCCTCCGTGACCGACAGCGGTGACGTCGTGCTGGAGCTGGCGTCCGGGCAGATTGCCCGGATCCAGCCGGCTGAGGACGACCAACTGGCGACCGTCCAGCGGTGGGACAGCTTCACCGACCGCCTCACTCGCGACGAAGAGGCCGCCCTCGACCGGCTGGACGCCGACTCCTGGCACGGGCAGTTCTCGTGAGCATCGCACCGACCAGGGCGTCGACGGCGCTTTGGCATGATGGCACCGCGGCCGGCACCGGGCCGGCCGCGCGGCGCCGGCACGATCGCCGGCACGGACACCACGCGGGAGGTGGCAGCATGCGCGCGGAGCAACGGCGCGGCATCAGTGGTTTCGATGGCCGGCGCCTGGAGGCGGCTCGGGCGGCGAGGGGTCTGGCGGCGCGCGAGCTCGCCGCCCAGGCCGGCGTAACGGTGACGGTGCTCGAGCAATACGCGCGGGGCGAGCGAAGCCCCGAGCGGGGGACGGTGGAGCGACTCGCTACGGCGCTGGACTGCTCGGCCGACGACCTGCGCACCGCCGCCACGACAACGCTGCGGGATCTGCGTGAGCGCGCTGGCGCGAGCCAGGAGGAGGCCGCGGCCGCGGCCAGCCTCAAGCGCAGCGCGTACGCCATGCTCGAACAGGGCCGGACTAGGACACTTCCGGCCCAGGTCGCCCAGGACTTGGCCGCCCACTTCGGCGTCGACCAGGGGGCGGTTGTGACCGCGCACGCCGAGGCCGTCGCCCGGCGCGGTGCCGATGCCCCGGCACGCCTGGTCCTCGAGGGCCGGCTCCTGCAGCGCCTCGCGGCGCACTTCGACATGTCCGCCGACGATCTCCTGGATCTCGCACAGCGCCTGTCGGCTGATGAAGGGGGTGGGCGACGGTGACGTACCACCGCGGGCACCCCGTCACTGTCGCGCGCCACGAGGCCCTGCGCAGTCCGCTTCCTGACCAGGAGCAGCTCCTGCCAGTGGACGGCGAGTGGTTGCACGCCCGAGCTGTGCTGTTCCGGGAAGCCGCCGAGCGGCCGTTCGAGCTGACGCTGGACGTCGCCGAGTACAGCCGGCGCACGGGCTTGGCCTTCCACGCCCACTACGTCGCCCAGGTGTACCGGGGCGATGACGGCTGCCGGCTCGCCACACCGCTGATGATCCTCAACCTGGCCCTGGTGCCCACCCGGAGAGCAGCGGACAAGGCGCTGGCCCACGAGGCGATGCACCTTCGCGTTCCGTCCTACGGGCACAAACGCGAGGCCTTCGCCTGCGCGCAGGCGATCCTGGATCGCGTGGGTGCGTTGACCGCGTAGACCGAAGGCTCCCGCCCGAGGCCGGTGCCCGGGCGGGAGCATGGTCCGTACGCCGTGCCGGCCGAACCAACTCCGATTCATATTGCATACCTCTATGAGTGCCGCTAGTGTTGAGCTCATCAGGCGGATCGGCCGTCCGATACGAACCACCTTGTAGGAGCGGCACTGCGGCTCGTCCCGCCGCCGAGCGCGCGGGACCGCGAGGCCCGGGCCAGGCTCTCCTCCCCGGTCTGCCCGGGCCTCACCCTCCACCACAGCCATCGAGGAGACGACGTGAACGGGACCGCTTCGACTCTGGACGCGATAGAGGACAGCGCACGGCAGGCCGCGATCAGCCGCGCGCACGGCCTCAGGGGCGCAGCCCCCACCTTCGACCCGTCGATCCTGGCGGCCACCTCCGAGCGTGAAGGCATGGCAGCGGTGCTGCGCCACCGGCTCCAGCTGCCCGCCGGGCTCCGGCTCGGCGTGTACGAGGACATCAACCACCCGCTGTTCCCCGGTGCCGCTCTGTCCCGTGCAGCCAGGGTCCAGCTGTCCTTCGGGCGGCGCGGCCACATCTTCCTCGGCACCTATCAAGATGCGCGCTTGACGTTCAGCCTGGTCGCGCCGTGCCGCGCCTGCTCCTCCCGTGTCCCGTCGGCGAGGGTCGACAGCCTGGCCGACTTCGGGGACTGGCTGCTCGGAGGCATGGACCGCGCGATCGAGTCCGCCCTGTTCCGCACCTCGCCGGTCCATCGGAGCAGCTGCCCTCTCGCGGCCGCCTGATCCCCCGCTGCGGTCTGCGGACCAGCCATCTCCCGGGCGCCCCCGGCTCATCGAGCCAGGGGCGCCCCTGCATGAACGGAAGCCTCGCCATGCCCTCCACCTCCCGATCCCACCCGGCACCCGACCCAACGGTTAGGGTCGCGGTCCGCCTAACGGCGGTACGCACCAGCGTCCACGACCTGGTTCTGTCGCTGGAGCTCCCGGCTGGGACCGCAGCCAGCCTCCCCGCGGTGCGGCGCCATCTCGAAGACCTCCAGCCCGGCGTGCTCGCGGCGGCCTGTACCGACGAGACGGTGGACCGTCTCACGGACGTCGCCGTCTTGGACGTGCTCGCCCTTTCGGCCGTGATCGTCCCGCCGGAGGAGGTCGGCGGGGATGAGTGATTCCTACGGGCCCTTCGGCTGCGTCGTGACAGCCCCGAACAACTCCCGCTCCCACCGCCCTGACGCGGCCGGTGATCGCGGATTCCATGCCCGGCTGACGAGCTTTCTGCTCTTCATGGTCCCGATGTTCATCGCGGAGCTGCGCGACGCCTCCGAGGAGCAGATCGACCGCGCCCGCGAGGACGCCCTGGAGCAGATCGCCAGTCACGGCGACGACTTGCAGTTCGGTGGGACACACCAGCGGTCTTCCCGCACGGCTCTGGCCAAGGGCTTCGCCGTCCTGGCCCGCGCCGAAGGCGGTGTGACCGCCCTCGGAGTGCACGCATGTCTCCACCCACACGAGGGCTGCCCCGGGCTCCAGCCGCATGGCGACACCACGGCGACCACTCTCGACGATTCCCAGGAGCAGACCTGATGCCCGAGACGACGTCCTCCCCCCAGGGCGGCGTCGTTCTGGCGATCCGTCCGGTTTGATCACGTGATGCCGAGGGTGGCCAGTGGTCGAGTGGCGTCTCGGCTGTGCTTGCGCAGG